>JALYKF010000067.1 GCA_030774905.1 Chloroflexota bacterium | reverse complement strand
CGTGGGGCGTAGTCGACGAGGACGAGCGCCGTGTCGGGCGGCGTCGCGCGCGAGGCGTGCAGCGTGTCGCGCACGGTCGGGCCCATCGCGAGCTCGTAGGTCGCGAAGCCGAGCGAGCGGAGATGGGCGGCGAGCGCAGTGCGGAACGCGGGGTCATCGCGCGGGCCGAACACCGCGGCCGTCGGCGCGCGGCGCAGGAGGGCCTCGAGCGTCACTCGCACTCCCAGCGATGCGGGATGCGGGCCATGCCCATCTCGCGGCCCGCGCCGGCGATGACGCGGAAGGTCAGGCCCTTCTCGAGATAGTCGTAGTAGCGGTCTTCCGGATCGGTGATCCCGACGTCGACGTCGAACCCGCCCGGCAGCAACGTCAGTGAGTCCATCGCGAACCGCACGACGCCCTCCTCCGTGGCGGGTACCGCGATGCCGTCGCTCGCGGTGTTCGTGCAGTACGCGGCCAGGCCGTCGTCGCGGTAGATACAGACCCCGAACACCGCGTCCGAGACCCGCGACGGGTTGCGGTACGCGATCTCGATCGCCGCCGGCGCGCCGGACTCGAGCACGACGCGCTCGGCGCCGTCGCGGTCCAGGAGCCGAGCCTTCGTGATCTCGACCGTGCGGTCGCCCTTGCGGCCGCCGATCTCGCCGCGCGCGGCGCGCTCGCGCAGCTCCTTCTCCCCCACCTTCTGGTGGTACGCATTCACGACGTCGCGCACGGATCCCGCTGCGCTCACGACGCCCTGGTCGAGCCAGATGGCGCGGTCGCAGAGCCGCGCGACCGCGCCAAGGTCGTGGGTCACGAGCACGATCGTCTTCCTCGCTTTGCGGAACTCCGCGATGCGGGCGAAGCACTTGTGCTGGAAGTACTCGTCGCCGACGGCGAGGACCTCGTCGACGAGGAGCACGTCGGGATCGAGGTGGATCGCCACCGCAAACCCGAGGCGCATGTACATCCCGCTCGAGTACGTCTTCACCGGCGCGTCGAAGAACCGGCCGATGTCCGCGAACTCCTCGATGGCCGGCATCTGGCGCGCCATCTCTTTGCGCGAGATGCCGAGCAGCGAGCCGTTGAGGAACGCGTTCTCGCGTCCGGTGAAGTCCGGGTGGAAGCCCGCGCCGATCTCGAGGAGGGCCGACACTCGTCCATTGACCTCGAGCGTGCCGGTCGTCGGCTTCGCGGTCCCGGCGATGAGCTTGAGCAGCGTCGATTTCCCCGAGCCGTTCGCGCCGACGACGCCGAACGCCTCGCCCGGTTCCACAGCGAAGCTGACATCGCGCAGCGCGACGACATCCTCGGCCGGCACGAGCTGGCGGAGCGCGACCTCCTTGAACGTGCGGCGCCGCTCGCGATGCAGCCGGTAGACCTTGGAGACGTGGTCCGCCCGGACAGCGGTCATCGCCGGCCCGTCAGCATGAAGAAGAATCCCAGAACGTCAGCGATGGGCGTGCCGTCGAGTGAACGGAAGAACCGCGGGTGGCGCCACAGGAGCTCCTCGAAGCCCGCCCGGGTGTACGGCGGGTAGACGCCGGCTGAGACGATGCGCACGTCCTGCAGCCCCGCAGCGTGCGCGAGCGCAGCCCATCCCTTCTTTGGCAGATCGCTTTCGAAGATGCCCTCGGCGAGATGCTCCTCGTGAGCCATCCGGCCGCGCTCCGACCAGCGGTACAGCGAGATCTTGCGCGGCACGATGTCCGCATAGAAGAGACCACCCGGTCGCAGCACACGGACCATCTCGCCGATCACCTGGCCCGGCTCGCGGAAGTGCTCGAGCAGACCGCCGGAGAGCACGACGTCGAACGAGCGGTCCGCGAACGGGAGCGCGAGCGCATCCCCGAACAGCGCCTCGCCGCGCTGGCCGGTGCGCCGAAGGTTCTCGCGGACGGCGCGCACCGAGTAGGGCGCGTAGTCGAGCGCGACGAGCCGGTATGGGCGCTCCTGGCCGAGCCGAATGAGCAGACGGCCCGACCCGGCGCCGACCTCGATGGCGTTCCCGCCGGACGGCAGCATCGGCCGCAGGTACTGGACCTTCGTGTCATCGATGAAGTTGTAGATGTCGCGTCTCGCGGGGTCGTACAGCTCCGTGTCACGGATCGGCCGATCCCAGGCCGCAGCATCGCCCTCGCGGTAGCGGGACTCGTGCTCCGCGTGCGCATGCACCTTCACCGGCTAGGAGTTCGTCAATGCCACGCAGCGTCCATCACGTCAGGCTTGTCCAGATCCAAGCCTTCCATTCGCCGCAACCGATCGATGATGCGACGTCGTGCCGCAGCCACGACGGCGGCGTCCTCGTCGGTCGCTGGTTCCGTCACTGTGTCACCGCCAGCGCAAAGCGGAGGGCTTCGTCGAATTCAGCAATGCGCGCCGTGGACAGTGACCCGCGGCGTTCGCGCAGGCGTGCTTTGTCGATGGTCGCGAGATCGTCGCAGTTGATCACGCAAGCCTTCGGAAAACCGTCCCGATGGTCCAGCGCGACCTCAGAAGGGATGCCTCGAACTGTCGTCGTGACCATCGCCACCGTTGCGCGAGCACGCACGCCGTTGAGATCGTTGCGGGAGGCGATGACGACGGGCCGCAGTTTGTCCATCTGCGCCAGCCACACCTCGCCACGCTCGGTCGGCCGGGCCACCTACTCAGCGGAGTCCCGGAGATCCTCGATCGCAACCCGTTCCAGCGCCTTGAAGTCGTCGTCTTCGCCATCGGGCACGGCCGCATATCCCGCGAAGTACCGCGCTTCCCGCTCGGCCTCGCTGTGGCGGGTCAGATACTCCCGCGCCGCCTCCTGGAGCCAGCGACTTCGCGGAACACCGCGTCGCTTCCGGTCGATTTCGATGCCGCGCCATAGCTCGGTCGGAAACGAGGTGCTCGTTCGGGTGGTCGTGGAGCGCTTCACGAGAAAAGTATTACGGAAGTAATACTGGCGGTCAACCGGGCCGCGCCGCAGCGGCGGGACTCGTTGCTCCATGGCGCTGCCGTGCGCGGGAGGCCGCCAGGGTCGCCCAGGCCACCGCCGCGCCTAGCACGAGACCACCGACGACATCGCTCGGCCAGTGCTGGCCTAGGTACACGCGCGTCAGCGCGACGAGCAGCAGGGCCGCCCCAATCAACAGGCGCGGCCATCCGTGGAGACGAAGAGCGGGAACGTGTCGCGGGCAACGTGGCCGCTCGGATAGGACTGGCTGAATGGGTCCTCGATCCCGGGCAGCAGCGCGAAGCCGCGCGAGAGCTCATGCGGAGGAGATGGTTGCGCGACGACGATCTTGGCGATCGCCTCGACGAGGACGACCACGGCGATCGCCAGCGGTACCCAGAAGTCCGCGCGTCGCGCGCGGAGCCTCCCGACGACGAGGCCCAGCGCGATCCCGGCGGTGACCTCGGCCTGCCCGACAACGCTCGTGACCGACCCGATGACATCCAGACTCGGCAGCGCGATCGACTGGATCGCGTCCAGCAGCTGCCGATCGAAGGACCGAACCAGACCCAGATGGACGACACCGGCGAGGATCAGGAACGCGATGGCGGCAAGAACGGCCCGGGTGCGAAAGCTCAGAGCGCGCTCGCTGGCCGGCGGGACGTCAAGATCGGCACTTCGAAGGCCCTCGATCGCGGCGCGGCACCACGCCTGCGAGTCGGCGTCGTCGTCGGGGATCGCCCGGTAACCTGCGAAATAGCGAGCCTCTCGCTCGGCTTCGGTTTCTGTCGGGCTTGACGGTCCGATCTGCCTCCGGTGTCGTTCCACGGATAGAAGTATCGCCGCCCAGGCGCTAGCTAAGGTGCTCGCTCGTAAAGTGGCCACGTACCCCAACGCGTTCAAGGAGGAGCCAAATGCGAGTGCCCGCACTGGCGCTTTGCGCCAGCCTCGCCGTGTCGCTGTTCTCGCTCGGATCGGCCGCTCAGGCGAATGAATCCACCGCTCCCCAGACCGCGGCATGCACTTCAAGCGTCGGCCCCGGCATCCCGCCACCATCGAGCGTGCCCTCGGGCGTCCCCGGCTTCCATGCCGCGTGGTACGGGCAGTCGGGCTACATGACGCTCTGCCCCGGCGACACGCAGACCGCGACCGTCGCGATGTACAACTCCGGCTCCAACGGCTGGGTGAAGGGCGTGCTCGGCCAGGTCGGGTACCTCGGGACCTGGAATCCCATCCCGGGTCAGGATCAACCGAGCGTGCTCGGCGGTGACGGCCAGCTCGGCTCGCCGGACACCGGGTGGCCGCGCTACAACCGCGTCGCGATCCAGCCGGCGAACTACGTCGGACCGAATCAGATCGCGTGGTTCCAGTTCGGCGTTCGTGCGCCGCTTACGCCCGGCACGTATGACCTCTACATCCGTCCATTGATCGAAGGCGCGCAGTGGATGGAGGACTACGGCATCTTCTGGCGCATCACGGTTCCCGCATCCGCGCCCGTCGGCGCGCCCGCAAAGCTCGGATGCACCGCGTCGCCCGCGAGCATCGTCGCGGGCTCGACGCAGAGCTCCACGATCACCGTGTCGGTCCAGGACGCGAACGGCCTGACCACGACCGATAGCGGCCGCCTCGTCACACTGTCGCAGGCTGGCACGACCGGCAGCCTCGACGGCAACGCCGTCGGCGCACCGTCGACGAAGACCACATCGAACGGCACCGCGACGTTCTCCCTCACGCAGCCGACCGCCGGTGCGACCGGCACCGATCAGCTCTCGGCATCGACCGCGCTGCTGCCCGGCTGCAGCACCAACGTCTCCTTCACCACCGCAGGCGCCCCAAGCTCGGTCGCCGTCGCCCTCGGTCAGTCGGAGTTCCCGGCAGGGTCGCCCAAGACGACGACCGCGACCGCAACGCTCAAGGACGCGAACGGCGTGACCGCGAACGCGCAGTCCGCCCAGACCGTGACCTTCTCGAGCAGCAACACGAACATCTGCACCGTCTCGCCGACGCAGCAGACGATCCCGCAGGGCTCGAGCAGCGCAACGACGACGCTCACGACCACGGGTGCCCCCGGCAGCTGCACGATCACGGCGTCGGTGCCTGGACTGTCGTCCGGCTCGGCGACCGCAACGGTGATCGCCGCAGGACCTGCATCCAGGCTCGCGATCACCGGCAACACGTGCGTGAACACGCCGACCACCTCGAGCACGCCGGGCTCGAGCTGTGACCTCACGGTCCAGGTCCAGGACGCCGGCGGCAACAAGGTCTTCGGACCGACCCCGGTGACGCTTGACCTCTACGTACCCAGCACGACCAACCATTGCTCGGCGACGGTCACGAGCACGTCGCCTGCGGGCGGCGCCGGCAACCCGGCAACGGCGAGCACGCCGTCGACCGGTACCACCGTCACGTTCCACGTCGCTGACGGGACCGCGGAGTCGTGCACCGCGACCGCAACGTCCGGCACCCTCACGCCGGCATCCAGCACCGTCTCGTTCAGCGGCTCCGGCGCCGCGACCCATCTGGTCGCGACCGCCTCGCCGAACCCGATCCCGAACAATGGCTCGTCGTCATCGACGATCACCGTCTGCGTGAAGGACGCCGGGAACAACACCGTCACCGGCGTGACCGACTCGATCAATCTCGCGTTCACCTCGAGCACCGGTGGGACCGCGCACGCGACCACCGGACCCGACGCGACGCCCAAGCTCACGACGAACGGCTGCGCGTCGTTCACCGTGCAATCGACGACGAACCCGCCCGCGACCGACACCTACACCGCGACTGACCAATCGCGCGCGATCACGAACGCGACGGTGACCGTCACGACGCAGTAATTGCCGACCACGCTTCGCGGCGAACGAGCCCCGTCGGAAGACGGGGCTCGTTCATGTGCCGGGAGAAGCGCGCGAGGTCGTCCACGTGGCTGACCTCAACGCGTGGCGGCAAGCTCCTTCGGCGCTCCCAAAGTGGTCAAGTTGGTCGACGGTCGCCCTTACAGCGCGCTCTCGAAGTCGTCCTTCGCGCGGCGGAAGTACGTGAACCCGATCACGAAGACGGCGAGTGCGAACGCCGCGGACCATGCGAGCAGGCTCCAGTCGGGTGGCAGGCCGTCGAGAAGCGCGCGCTGGAAGCCGACCACGATGCCGGTCATCGGATTGAGCGAGAGGCCGAGCAGCTCGCGCGGGCGGTTCGCGACGAGCGAGATCGGGAACAGGATCGGCGTGAGGAAGTACCACGCCATCAGCAGGATCCCGAGGATGTGCTCGACATCGCGATAGAACACGTTGAGCCCGGCGAGGAGATACGCGAAGCCGACCGCGAGCACGAGCTCGATGAGGATGAGCAGCGGCAGGTAGATGAGTCCTTCCGGGTGCCGCGGCCCGAACAGCGCGAGCACGACGAAGAGCACGATCAGGCTGAGCACAAAGTTCACAAGCGATGACAGCACGCTCGCCGCGGGCAGGAGCTGCACCGGCAGGCGAACCTTTTTCACGATCGCGCCGTTGCCGACGATCGACGCTGCGCCAAGCGTCAGCGAGCTCGCGAAGAACGTCCACGGGAGCAGGCCGACGAACAGGAAGACTGCGAAAGCCTGCTCGCCGGTCTCGGTGCGCGGGCGCGATCCGAGCACGACGCCGAACAGCACCCAGAAGACCGCAAGCTGCAGCACGGGATTGAGGAAGTTCCATGCGAAGCCGAGGGCCGAGCCCTTGTACCGCGCGCGCAGCTCACGCCACGCGAAATCCGCGAGGAGCTCGCGCCGATCGACGAGTACCCGAAGGTCCGCGATCACCGCGCAAGTCTAGTTAGGGCAGCGCGGCGAGCCGCTGGGTCGGGACGGTGATGAAGCCCTGCCGCGAGGTCTGCGCGTAGCCCGACGTCACGTAGCCGGTCATCGCGAACTCGAGGTCCCACACCAATGTGCCGTTGCCCACTGGCAGCGTGAACGTCCATCGGCCGTTCGGATCGGTGCGGGTCGACTGGTCGTTGCACGGTCCGAGCGACACGCACGCGCCCGCGATCGGCCGGCCGGTCCGCGCATCGACCACCAGGCCGCACAACCGCGCGAAGCCGCGCGGCACGGATGCGCTGCACACCGCGAACGAGGGTCCCGGACTGCGGGTGGCCGTCGGCGACGGTCGCGGACTCGGCGATGCGCTGCCGGTCCCGCTGCCATTGCCGGTGCCGGTGCCCGTCCCAGTGCCGCTGCCGCTCGGACGCGCGCTGCCCGACGCCGCGCCCGCGCCGCTCGTGGGCGCGGGGCTGGCCGATGCGGACGCTGACGGCTCGGGACTCGCGACGGATTCGACGACCGGCTCGACAGCGGCCACGGCGAGGATCACGCGGCCGCGGCTCTGGATGACCGCCTGAACGGGATCGGACGCGTCGGCCGCTGGCGCACCGCCTCCGCCGCCTTCGGTCTCATCGACCAGGAGCGGCTGCGCCACCACGGCGATGAGCGCGAGCACGAGCAGCGCGAACAGGGCGGCGAGCGCACCGGGGAACCGCTGCGGCCGGCTGAGCGGGAGAACGCTGGTATCCACCCAGCGGCCAGCAACAACCACGCGGCGCGCGCGCGCCTCGCGGATCGCCTGCCCGAACTTCTGGCGCGACGCGCGGACGGCCGCGAGCTCACGGGCATCGAGATCAGCGATGTGCGCGCGCAGCCGGGCCCCAGCCCGGACCGTCTCAAGCGGGTCGCCGCGCAGATGCGCGTCGCGGTACGCAGCGCGACGGATGGCGAGGTCGTTGTCAGAAGCCATGGAGCGGCTGGCTACGGGACGGGGACGAGCCGCTGGGTCGGGATCAGCGTTCGGCCCAGGCGCGAGGACTGGGTGAACTTGGACGTCGCATAGCCGGTCTTCGAGAATTCGAGGAACCACGTGAGGTTGCCGTCACCGAGCGGCAGCGTGAGGGACCACCGGCCGTTCGCATCGGTCCGGATCGCCTGGCTCGAGCATGGCCCGAGCGACATGCACGCGTCGGCGAGGCCCTTACTCGTCGATGCATCGATGACCTGCCCGCAGAGCCGCGCGAATCCGGGCGGTACCGACGCCCCGCAGGTCGCGAGGCCCGTACCCGTTCCGGCGCCGATGCCGGGCCCCGGCACGACGCTCAGCGCGTCTGTCGGGAAGGCGTCCGGATCCGCCGTCGGCTGGATGACCACGACCGGCACGGTCGTCGGGACCGGCGACTCGACGACGGGGACGATTACGGGAACGGCGATCTTGACGCGGCCACGGCTCTGCGGGGCCGTCGACTTCACGGGAGCGGATGGCACCGCCGCCGGCGCACCGCCGCCTCCCCCATCGAGCTCGTTCACCGGTATCAGGGACAGCGCGAAGAGCATCGCCGCGACGAGCACGACGGTCGTGGCGAGCGCGAACGGGAAGCGCCGCGGACGCGCGCCCGGCGTGAACACGACCGCCGGGACCGGATTGCGCCGGCGCGCCCGAGCGTCGCGGATCGCGCGTCCGACCTCAAGACGGGAGGCGCGCAGCGTCGCCTGATCGCGCGGGTCGAGCT
>JALYKF010000066.1 GCA_030774905.1 Chloroflexota bacterium | reverse complement strand
AGGCCGTCGCGAGGCCGGCGCCGCCGGCCTAGTGCTCCAGCGGGTCGCCTTCGCGGTCGCGGGAACCCAGATCGAGGCGATCCTCCATCTGCCGGACGGCGAGGCGATCGGCGGCGTCGTGGTCCTTCCGGGACGCGGCGGCACGATGGCCGACACCGCGTACCTGTGCGATGCGCTCGCCGCGGCGAACATCGCGGCGCTGCGATTCACGTTCCGCGTCGACGGTGACGCGCTGTCCGGTCTCGCCGACGCCGGCGGCGCGATCCGGCTCCTGCGGGCGCATCCATCCATCCCGCAGCGCGTGGGCGTGCTGGGATGGTCGTTCGGCGGCGCGGTCGCGGCGATGGCCGCCGGGCGCGACTCGCGCATCCGCGCGGCCGTGCTCGTGTCCACCCCTGCGGCCCGCGAGTACTTCGGGGCCGCAAAGCCGCTTGCGGAGGTCTCGCGTACCCGCGCTAGCGTTTTGATCGTGCGTGGCGAGGCCGATGAGGTCGTCTCGCCCGCGGATGCCGACCGCTACGCGCAAGTGCTCACCCAGGCGCGGGTGCGGCACAGGGTCGCGACCATCGCCGGCGCGGACCACAACTTCACCCAGCCGGCCCAGCGTGCGGAGCTGCTCGCCGCGATCACGACGTTCCTGGCCGAAACCCTGGCCGGCTGATGTTCGAACGGCTCGCGGACGAGGACTTCTGCTACCTCACGACGACCGGCCGGAAGAGCGGCACGCCGCACGAGATCGAGATCTGGTTCGCCATCCAGAACGGCACGCTCTACATGTTGAGTGGCGGCGGTGACGCGGCGGACTGGGTGAAGAACATCAAGACGGACCGGCGCGTGCGGGTCCGCATCAACTCGCAGACCGCCGCGCTGAACGCGCGCGTCGTTCGCACGGGTACGTCCGATGACAAGGTGGCGCGCGAGCTCCTCGATGCGAAGTACATGGGCTGGCGCGTAGGCAAGAAGCTGTCGAGCTGGGCGCGAGGAGCGTTGCCGGTCGCGATCGACCTGTAGCCAAAGGGGCGGCCCCTGGGGCCGCCCCTTGAACTGATGCGTGTCGCGGGCTACTGGGTCAGGGTGAGGACCGTACCGCCAAGGAGCGTGATCGTGGTCGTGCCCCCGAGCACGTTGATGTCCGTCACCGTGATGCTGAGTCCGTTGAGGATCGGGCTGTTGTTGAGGATGTTCTGGAGAACGTTGATGTCCGCGTTCTGCAGCAGGTTGTTGACCGAGTTGTTCAGGATCTGGACGTCACAGACATTGACGTTGGCCGCGGCCTGAACGACGGCAGCGACGAGACCTGCGGCGCCGCCGCGTGTGCTGGTCGCACTCGGATCGCACGTGGTCTGCGCGATCGCCGATGGAGCGAACGCTGGCTCGGCCGCCGCTGCGGTCGTGGCCGGAAGTGCGAACGCGCCGATCATGAGCGCGAGGACGAATGCCGCTGTGGTGCGAAGCATGGTTGTCTCCCTTTTGTGGTGGGCCGGTGCGCCCGTGGCTGTCGACCCAACGGCTGCACCTATCGGCCCGTGCGAGCGCGTTCCCAGCCCTTCCACGGGCCCTCAGCCCTGCGGGCCGAGCGCCGGCTCGCACGGTTAAATGTGCGCTGCAATGCGCGGGCTCAACGCTTGCCGGTCGGGTCCGTAACGAGGCACACAGGCGACCGGGTTATGGCAGGGCCACTGCGTCATCGAGCCACGTGGACACCAATCTCAGCACTCGCGAGACGCAGATCCTCCGGCTGGTCGCCGCCGGCATGACGACGAAGGAGATCGCGGCGACGCTGTCGATCGCCGACAGCACGGTGAACTGGCATGTAGGGAACGCGCTCGCGAAGCTTGGCGCATCGAGCCGAGCTGAGGCCGTCGCCATCATGCTCCGCGACGGCCCCGCCGAGGCGCCAGTAGTGGTGATCGGCCCCAGGCCCCAACGGCCGGTCAGGTCCGCCTGGCCGGTCGCCGCCACCGTTGCGCTCGTCGTGATGCTCGCGGTCGCGGGCGGGACCAGCATTGCGGCGTTGTACTTCGGCACCCATCAGGCGCCGGCGCCGGATCGCGACGCGCCGTCCCTCGCGCCGACTCCGACCACCGCGCCCGCGACGACCGGCAGCCAGCCACCGGCAGCGACACCCGCCGCGAGCGTCGCGCCGCAAGGTGCGCCCGCGACGACGACCCCGGTGATCACGGGTCCGAGCGCGTCGGCGCAGCCGGTGCTTCCAATCGTGAACCCCGTGGCGCCGCTCGCGACCGCGACCGCGACCGCGCCCGCGCATCCGACGCTCCCCAGCCTCACCCCGAGCCTGACACCGTCACCGCCGCTCCCCGGGCTGCCGCTGCGCTAGCAGCGCGCCGTCAGTCGATCTTCGGGAAGTCTCCATGCGCGGCGAGGTAGTGGACGACGCCACCGGCGGACAGGTCTGCTGCGCGAACGGTGCGAGCGGCCGGATCGTCGCGGCGCCCCGCGGCGTGCGCAGGACCGCGGCCGCCATGTCGAGTGAGACCTCGTCGCCATCGCGCGTCAGAGTCAGCGCATCGGCGGACTCGACCGCGGGGACACCCAGGTTGATGCAGTTGCGAAAGAAGATACGCGCGAAATTCTTCGCCACGATCCCGCCGACGCCCAGCTTCTTCGAGCTGGGCCCGCGGCGCCCTACGGGTGGCGATCGACCTGCGCTAGGCGGAGCGTTCGCGAGTCTGCGCGGCCTCGTCCTCGCGAAGCTGGAGCACGATCCGATAGAGGACGTTCCATTCATCGGTCCCGATCGGAGCGCGGTCGATGTCGTGCTCCACGCGATCCAGACGGTGCCGGCGCTC
>JALYKF010000065.1 GCA_030774905.1 Chloroflexota bacterium | reverse complement strand
GCGGCGGCCGCGGCTCCGATCGTCGAGAAGCTGTCCAGATGCCCGTAGATCGTCGCGAGCTCGTCGTAGTCGTGCTGGTTCGGATGCGTGCTCGTGGGATCCGAGCTGTAGTCCATGCAGGTGTGCTGGGTGCTCCCATCCTCGCTTGTGTGGCCGAGGCCGAAGGTGTGCCCGATCTCCTGACACATGACGTGCTGCTTCTCGTTGGGGTTGTTGTACTGCGCAAGATTGAAGTAGCTGTCGTTCACCTTCACCGCGCCCTGGGTGATGTGGGTGCCGCCGGTGATCCAGATCTGCGCCAAGCCGAGCCAGCCGTTGAAGCCGTAGCTCTTGTTGCAGACTTCGACGCGGCCCGAGGTCGGCCGGCAGTTGCCCTTTGCGCCGCCGGCCACAATGGTCGTGTCGAGCACGGTCGACTGCGTCCAGTCGGAGGACGCCGTCGCAAGGTACGGCTTCCAGCCGGTGCTCAGGTTGTCGCCGAGCTTCACCGTGAACGAAGCGCTCGTGCGAGCCCAGTGGTACCCGCCCCAGGAGTGGTTGGCCTCGACCGGAGCGACGTTCGCGACGACCAGGACAAGCGCGATCGCGGAGACCGCCAGGGCGCGCAACGCTGCGGCTCGATGCATTCGGGACCCCTCCTCAACGCGTGGCAGTGCGTACCGAACAATGCGGTAGGTCCGGGCACACCACAAGCGCCAGCCCGGTTGCGACGGGTCTTGACGACCGAACGGACGTTCCATATCGTCCTCCTCCGTGGGAACATCCGTTCGATTTCCGGGCCGGACCAGCCTGGAGCAGATCCTCGACGTCTTCGAGCATGACTCCGAGTTCCTGAGCCAGGTCACGCACTGGGAGCGGATCCCACCGAAGGCACCGCGGTACGCCCCGTTCCCCGAGTGGCTGGACCCGCGCATCGCCCGAAGCCTGCGGGCGCGGAACATCGAGGCCCTCTATTCGCATCAGGCCGCCGCGCTCGAGATCGCGCACCAGAAGAAGCACGTCGTCGTGGTCACGCCGACGGCCTCAGGGAAGACGCTCTGCTACGACCTACCGGTCCTCGATGCGATCGCAAAGGATCCGTCGGCGCGCGCGTTGTTCCTCTTCCCCACGAAGGCGCTCGCGCAAGACCAGCTCGCCGAGCTCGAGCGGCTCTCGACGGACATGGAGATCGACCTGGCGACCTTCACCTACGACGGCGACACGCCGCCGCAGGCCCGCGCGGCGATCCGGTCGGCGGGCCATGTCGTCATCACGAACCCGGACATGCTCCACACCGGGATCCTCCCCCACCACACGAAATGGGTGAAGCTGTTCGAGAACCTCCAGTACGTCGTGCTCGACGAGCTCCATACGTATCGCGGGGTCTTTGGCAGCAACGTCGCGAACGTGCTGCGCCGGCTGCGCCGGATCTGCACTTTCTACGGCTCGCACCCGACGTTCATCCTCACCTCGGCGACGATCGCGAACCCGGAAGAGCTCGCCCGCCGCCACGTCGAAGAAGACGTCCTGGTCATCGACGAATCCGGGGCGCCGCGGGGCGAGAAGGTGATCGCGTTCATTCAGCCGCCGGTCGTGAACGCCGGGCTCGGCATCCGCCGCAGCGCGCTCCTCGCCGGTCGCGACATCGCCGCGACGCTCCTCGCATCGGGCATCCAGACGATCGCCTTTGCCCGATCGCGCGTGCAGACGGAGCTCCTGCTCACATACCTGCGCGCGCGGTTCCCCCAGCCGCAGTGGCCGCCCGAGCTCATTCGCGGCTATCGCGGCGGCTATCTCCCATCCGAGCGCCGGGCGATCGAGCGCGGCCTGCGCGACGGCTCGGTGCGCGGGGTGGTGTCGACGAACGCGCTCGAGCTCGGCATCGACATCGGCGCGCTGCAGGCCGCGGTGCTCGTCGGCTATCCGGGCACCGTCGCCTCGACCTGGCAGCAGATGGGCCGTGCCGGCCGCCGCGAGGACCTATCGGTCGCGTTCCTGGTGGCGACGAGCTCGCCGACCGATCAGTACATCGTTCAACATCCGGAGTTCGTCCTCGGCCGCTCGCCCGAGGCCGGGCTCGTGAACCCGGACAACCTGCACGTGCTGGTCGAGCACATCAAGTGCGCGGCCTTCGAGCTCCCGTTCGACCGCACCGAGCGCTTCGGCACCGAGGACACCCAAGGCGTGCTCTCGTACCTGGACGAGCACGGCATCCTCCATGAGTCCGAGGGCCGGTACCACTGGTCCGATCAGGCGTTCCCGGCCGAGGCGATGTCCCTGCGCACCGCCAGCAACGACAACGTCGTGATCATCGACACGACCTACGGCCGGACCCGGGTCATCGGCGAGGTCGACCGCTTCGCCGCGCCGGTGCTCGTGCACGAGCAGGCCATCTACCTCCACGAGTCGAAACAGTTCCAGGTCGAAAAGCTCGACTGGGAGAACGCGAAGGCCTACGTCCGAGAAGTGAAGGTCGACTACTACACCGATGCCGGCCTCGCCGTGCGCATCCGGGTCCTCGCGGACTTCGCGACGACGACAGAAAAGGCCGCTCGCTCCCATGGAGAGGTGCTCGTATCGGCCCTCGCGACCGTCTACAAGAAGCTCACCCTCTACACCCACGAGAACGTCGGCTGGGGCAAGATCCATCTGCCCGAGCAGGAGCTCCAGACCACGTCGTTCTGGCTGTCGCTGCCCGATGGCGTCACCCGGACCTGGCCGAAGGAGCGCCTCGAGGTCGCGCTCGCTGGGTTGGGCAACCTCCTGCATGCGCTGGCGCCGCTGTTCCTGATGTGCGACCCGCACGATCTCGGGCTCGCCGTCGAGGTGCGCTCGCCGCACACGTCGCTGCCGACCATCTTCCTGTTCGACATGACGCCCGGCGGTGTCGGATTCTCCGAGCGCCTGTACCGTTCGACCGAGCCGCTCCTGCAGCGCGCGGCCGAACACCTGGCGAAGTGCCCGTGCGCCGAGGGCTGCCCGAGCTGTGTCGGCCCCGCCTACGCACTCGGCGCCAAGGTCAAGGTCGGCGTCGCGGAGCTGCTCCGGCAGCTCGCGTGAGGGATCTTCGCGCCCGGCTCGACGTCCTGCCCCAGAGGCGCGTCACCCGTCAGCCCGCGGTGCGCTCGGATCGCCCGTTCGAGGTCCTCGAGCAACGGATCGAGCTCTCGACGCTCGGTCTCACGGTCGTCGGACAGAGCGAGCCCGACGCGCGGGTGGTCACCCACCTCGGCCTGAAGGGTGCGTCGCCGTCCCGCTGGGAGGACATCGTCTTCCTCGACACGGAGACGACGGGGCTCATGGGCGGCACCGGAACGTATGTGTTCCTCCTCGGCACGGCCCACATCCGCGACGGAGAGCTCGTGCTGCGGCAGCACCTGCTGCACGACCTCGGGAGCGAAGCGGCCTTCGTCTCGGCGCTCCGCGAGGAGCTCGCACCGTTCAGGGCCTGCGCCTCGTACAACGGCAAGTGCTTCGACCTACCGCTGCTGCGCACCCGGTTCGTGATGACCCTGCGGAGCGACCTGCGCGTCGATGAGTCGCATCTGGACCTGCTCCATCCCGCGCGCCGGCTGTGGCGCGATCGCTTCGGCTCGACCTCGTTGCGGCAGCTCGAGGACTCGGTGCTCGACATCGTGCGCGAGGATGACATCCCGGGCGCGCTCATCCCCGAGCGCTACTTCCGTTGGCTGGCGCTGCGCGAGCCGCGCCTGATCCAGCCGATCCTGGACCACAACGCGCGGGACATCGTTTCGCTCGTGCGCATCACGGACCGGATCGCGCAGGCCGTCATCGACGCGCGCGCCGGCCGCGCCCCGGACCACGCGCCCGCCGCGTTCGCGCTCGGGAAAGCGTTCGAACGGGCCGGCGAGCACGACATCGCGTACCTCTGTTACGCGAGCGCCTACGCCGACGCCGACAGCGACCTGCGCATTCGGGTCGCGCTCCCGTACGCGAAGGCCCTCGAGGTGCGCGGACACGTCGAGCGCGCATTGCGGATGGTCGAGCTGCTGCTCGACCTTGGGCTCGGGACGCCGCGCTGGCGCGCCCAGGCCGAGGCACGGGTCCGGCGCCTCGCGCGCATCATGGCGAAGCGATGCGCGCCCTCGAAGACCTCTGCTACGCAGCGGAGGCGATCCGCGGCCGGGAGCTCTCCAGCGCTGAGCTGATCGAGGCCTGTCTCGATCGCTACGCCGCGACCGAGGCGAGCATCCACGCGTTCGCGTGGCTGGATCCTGATCGCGCACGCCGGCTGGCTCGGGAACGCGATGCCGAGACGCCGCGCGGCCTTCTGCACGGCGTCCCGATCGGGGTGAAGGATGTCTTCGACACGGCTGGCATTGCGACGGAGAACGGTTCCGCGCTCTTTCGCGGCCGCGTCCCGGAGCGCTCCTCGGACGTCGTGCGAGCGCTCGAGAGCGCTGGCGCGATCGTCGTCGGGAAGACGATCACCGCCGAGCTCGCCTTCCTCACGCCGGGCCCGACCCGGAATCCATACGATCTGCGCCGCACGCCCGGTGGTTCCTCGATGGGCTCGGCTGCGGCCGTCGCCGCAGGCGTGATCCCAGGCGCCATCGGTACGCAGACCAATGGATCGACGATCAGGCCCGCCGCCTTCTCCGGTGTCGTCGGATTCAAGCCCACCGGCGGCCGCCTTTCGACGGCGGGCGCGCTCGATTTCTCAAGGACGCTCGATCAGGTCGGGGTGTTCGCGAGCGACGTCGCGTCCGTCGCGCGTCTCGCGGCGGCGATCTCCGGCGATGCAATGGATGAGTGGTGGGCTTCCGCCGACCGCGTCCCACGGTTCGCCGCGGTCCGCACGAGCGATTGGGACACGGCGGACGAGACGATGCGCACGCGATTCCAGGCGGACGTTGATGCGCTCGCGAGTGAAGGCGGACCGGTCGAGTGGCCCGCGCTGCCGATCGGGCTCGACGACGCGCCCGCGCTCATCCAGTCCGTCATGGCGTACGAGTCCGCGCGCACGCTCGGACCGCTCGCGGCATCACGGCCGCTGGAGGTCAGCGAGAAGGCGCGGGCGTTCTTCGAGCGCGGCGTCACGATCGCGGCGGACGAATACGAACGGACGCTCCGCGAGCGGCTTCGGCTCATCGCGGCCTTCAACGAGTGGGCGGCCCCGTACGACGCCATCCTCAGCATCCCGACCACCGGCGAGGCGCCGACGATCGAGCAGACCGGGGACCCGCGGTTCTGCTCGCGCTGGACGTTCGTGGGCGCACCCGCACTCGTGATCCCCACAGGGCTTGGTCCGTCGGGCCTTCCGCTTGGACTGCAGCTCGTTGGCGCGCGCGGATCGGATCGCCGGCTCCTCGCGGCCGCCGCGTGGGCGGCTGCGATGCTTCCTGCCCCGCCGCGCCCCGCGATCTAAGGCCGCGGCCGAGACCTGCGCGCTAGCCGTCGAGGGTCGCGCGCAGCGCGAGCGGCCAGGCGAACCAGTGTCGTGAGCGCACCGCGCCGGACATCTCGTCGTATGCCTCGGGGATCAAGTGGTTCCAGGTCTCTATCCGATCGAGCTTCACGCGCACCGCGCGCTCGGCGGCCGCGTCGCCATTCGCCCGCGCGACGACGATCGCCTGGAGATCACCGAGGGGCCACGGATGCGGCGTGTGGATCGAGCCCAGCCCGCCGAGCGGTCCGGGATAGAAGCCCCCGGCGTTCGCCTCGCTCCACGCGAAGCGGGTCGTCGCGACCCAGCGTTCATCGTCAGCAGCGCAGAAGCCCCAGGCCGGCGCGAACGCGGTCGGGACGTCGTTCGCGTCGTGGTAATGACGGAACGATCCGTTCCCATCTGTGGCGTACGCGAATCGGCCGGTATCGGCGAACGCCTGGATCGTCGCTCGCCGGATCCGCTCGGCATCGGGCGCGGGAATGCCGGTGCGTGCGAGAGCGTCGTACGTTCGCCAGAGCAGCACATGGCTCGAGAAGTGGTACGGGAGTCCGAGTGGATCGTCCGCCGGGGTCTCGTCGGTCGGATAGAGCTCACCCTGGCGACGCGCTTCGATGGCCCGCACGACGCCGCCGATCAGGTCGCGATACGTCGCCGCGCCGCCTGATTCGACGGCTTCGAGGAGCGGATAGCACTGCTGATCGAGCTGGAACGCGCGGTCCTTGACCCGACCGTTGGCCAGGTGGGCGCGACCCCACAGGCCGCCCGGGCGCTCCGCGACCCGGAAGAGCCACTCCAGGTGCTCGCGCACCGTCCCCACGTCGCCACGCTCGCGCAGTAGGGACGCCACGAAGTACGCGTCGCGGTTCCACGACAGCGGAAGGATCTCGTGGTCCGCGAGGATGCAGGTCGCGCCGGCCTCGGTGCGTAGCGCAACGATGCGGGCGTAGGCCAGGCCCCGCCGCGAGGCGGTCGTCGCACCCCGTAGCTCCGGGACCACGAAAGGCGGTAGCTCCCGGATCGGATCGAAACCCACCCGCAGGATGAGCTCGTGATCGCCGGGGGGAAGCTCCCCCTGCTCGGTGTCGAAGCCCGCCAGATGCCAGCGTCGCGCGATCGGACCCGCCGGCGGAAGCGGTCCCCCTTCGGTCAGCTGCGTGTAGTCGGCGCGGCCCAACCGTGGCACCACTCGACGCCATCGGAGCGGGCGCTCTGTCCTGATCCGCCACACCTGGGCGATGCCGGCTTGATCCGGCGGGGCCCACGTCGTGACCGTGATCCGGAGTCCCGGTCCATCGAACGTCGACTCCGGGACTGCGTCGCCCAAGAGGGCTACCCGCCACCCCGCACCTGGCAGGTCGAGGTCGACGCCGAAACCCGGTCGGCGCGGATCGGCGAGCGCCGCGCGATGGGCGCGGACCGCGGTCGGATCGTGGCGCCCGGCCTCGCTGAACGCAGGCAGAGCCGTGAGCACGACGATCCCGTGCTCAGGGTCGTAGGTGGAGATCGAGAGCATCAGTCCGTCAGGCGCCACGCTCGCGGCGACCCGGCCATTGCCGATCTCGAGCGGTTGATAGGGTCGCGATGGATCGAGCTCGAGCTTCACGGGCGGTGAGTGTACGAATCGCGCGCGTAGGCTCATCGGGGTGAAGGGCCTCGATCCGCAGATCGCGCGCGTGCTCGCCCGGATGCCGGCGGCATCGCGCGCGGAGGTGGACGTGGCCGAGGCGCGCCGCGCATCGCGAGAGCGGGCGCAGATGCTGCGACGCGACGTCGAGTCGGTCGATCACGTCTCCGATCGAACGGTCCGCACGACAGCGGGCGACGTCGCGATACGGATCTATGCCGCCGCGGGATCATCGCTCCCCGTGCTCGTCTTCCTGCACGGGGGTGGGTGGGTCGTCGGCGACCTCGACGGGCCGGACGCGTTGTGCCGGACGCTCGCCAATCGAGCGCACTGCATGGTCGTGTCGGTCGATTACCCGCTCGCGCCGGAACACAAGTTCCCGGCGGCGCTCGAGGCCTCGTACGGCGTCGTCGGTTGGGTGCGCGACGCGGGAGCCGAGATCGGCGCGGACCCCGAGCGGATCGCCGTCGGAGGGGAGAGCGCGGGGGGCAACCTCGCGGCCGCGATCGCTCAGGTCTCCCGCGATCGTGGCGGACCGGCGCTGTCGCTCCAGGTGTTGCTCACGCCAACCCTCGATCATGCCTTCGACACGGCGTCGTACCTCGAGAACGCGGTGGGCTACGGTCTGACGCGACGCGAGATGATGTGGTGGTGGACGCAGTACCTCGCCGGCGATGAGGATGGCGCGAACCCATACGCGTCACCGCTCCGCGCGACCGATCTGCGTGGCCTGCCGCCGGCCCTGGTCGTCACGGCCCAATTCGATCCGCTGCGGGACGAGGGCCGCACGTACGCACGCCACCTCGCAGCGGCCGGCGTGCCCGTCCACCACCGTGACTACCAGGGCGCGGTGCACGGCTTCCTGTCGATGGCGAGCGAAGTCGATTGCGCACGCGATGCCGTAGAGGACGTTGCAGGTGCGATCCGGGAGCGCCTGGCTGCGCGTCCCGCGTCAGCTTCCGGCTGATCAGGTCGGAGGCGCGAGCCAGTCGAGAGTGACGGCGGCGGTCCAGGACTGCTCGAGCGAGCCGAGCGGTTCCGCGGTGTACGGCTCGAAGTATTCAGCGAAGCGCGACGTCGGCCGTGCGAGCAGGGCCAGGTTCTCGTGCCGCAGGGCCGCCGCCTCGCTGGCGTAGCCGTGCCGGGCGAGTCCCCACCACAGCAGCCAGTTGCTGACGGGCCAGG
>JALYKF010000064.1 GCA_030774905.1 Chloroflexota bacterium | reverse complement strand
GCTCGCGCCGCCGGTGACGACCAGCGGCACGGCCGATAGGGCGAGCCACTTGAGCTGCTGCCGCTCGATCCCGGACGAGCGCCGGAAGCGCACGACGACCGACGCGCCGGCGGCGATGTTCCACACGAACCCGAAGAGCGCGATCGACGCGAGCCACTGGATGAGTGCCGAGTCGATCGCGTACGGATTGTCCACGAACGTCGCCAGCTGGAGCGGCCCCGGCCTGAGCGCGAACGCGCTCGCGAGAATGAGCGCGTTGAGGATGGCCAGCCACTCGACCGCGCGCCAGCGCGGTGAGAGCGGCCACCCATCGGGAAAGCGGAGCAGGACAAGGGGAAGGATCGCGCCTACGACGAACGTCCAGATCCACGAGCCGAGCCACGCGGCGACCTCGCCGAACGGCCACTCCGGATGGCGTCCAACGATCGTGAACTCGGCGTACGCGAGCGTGAACGCCTGGATGGAAGTCAGGAGTCCCACCGAGAGCAGGAGCCAGCCGATCGGGTTCGCGCGCCGGCGGACTGCGACCACGACACCGACGGTCGCGTATGCAAGGGCGTGGAACGCCGCGTAGCCGCGAACGCCCCAGGCATCGGGGACCGGCGCGTTCCAGGAGAGCACCAGGAACGCGATCGCGCCAGCCGCGAGGGTCCCGCTCGCGGCGGCCAATGCGAATACGAGCCAGCGGCTCACGGGCCGAAGTGTGCGCGGCCGCCCGTCCGCAAAGCGTTACGACCGGTCCGTAACGCCTTTGGGACGCCTGGCGCGTAGACCGCGCTCATGAAATCAAGGCACGCGTGGTGGATCTTCTTCCTGCTCGGTGTCCTGACGGTCGTCGCGGCACCGATCGGGCTGCTCGGGAATCCGCCCGACCCGCCCTCACCGAAAGGCTTCACCGGCCTGACGTCGGACGAGATCGCGGCTCGCATCCCAGGGATGAGCGACTACATCAGCTCGATCGCGCGGCAGCTGGGCAACTTCATGCTCGGCTTCGGCCTGCTCCTGACGGCCGTCGCCGCCGTGCCGTTCCGCAACGGGGAGCGCTGGGCGTGGTACGCGATGTGGGCCGCCCCCCTCGTGATCCTCATCCAGCTCCTCAACAGCCGCGGAGGGAACGGCTGGCTGTTCGATCTCGGCTTGGTGATCGTCACCAGCGCCGGGTTGATCTGGCCATATCGCCGATTCTTCCCAAAGAGACCGGCCGCATGAGCAGCAGGGTCCGCGACGTCCCGGCCGAGGCGGAGCCGCCGATCGTCGTCGAGCATCGCGAACAGCTCATCTACCTGCTGCGCGAGGCGGCCGAGCTCGAGCACACGATCCTCTGCGAATACCTGTTCGCCGCGTTCACGATGAAGCAGCGGCTGGACGAAGGACTGACCGCAGCGCAGCTCGAGGCGGTGGATCGCTGGCGGAAGACGATCCTCACCGTCGCGAAGCAGGAGATGCTCCACCTCACGCTCGTGCAGAACCTGCTCACCGCGATCGGAGCGGCGCCGCACCTCAGCCGCCCGAACCTCCCGACGGCCGCGAAACACTTCCCCGCCGGGGTGGAGATCGCGCTCGTCCCGTTCGGCGAGCGCGCGCTCAAGCACTTCCTCTTCCTCGAGCGCCCCGAGGGTGTGGCGCTCGACGACCCCGATGCCCAGACCGCCATCGGCCGCGCCCGCCCGCTGATGGCCGACGACGACATCGTCCCCGCGCCGCAGGCGTTCTCGACCGTCGGGCACCTCTACCGCGCGATCGACATCGGCTTCGCCTGGCTGACCGGCACCCTCGGCCCGGAGAAGCTGTTCATCGGGCCGGCGCCGGCCCAGACGACTCCGGACGTGATGCACTGGGACGGCCTCGTCGGCGTCACCGATCTCGACTCGGCCCACCAGGCGATCGACGTCATCGTCGAACAGGGCGAGGGCGCGACGGGCGACTGGCGTGAAGCGCATTTCGGGACGTTCCTGCGGATCTACGACGAATATCTCGCGCTGAAGGTGGCGGATCCCGAGTTCGAGCCGGCCCGCCCGGTGCTGCCCGGCCATGTGCGCCCGCATCGCTACGGCGACGCTGTGCCGCTCATCGACGATCCGAGGACGCGACGGGTGGCGGACCTCTTCAACGTGGTGAACGAGATCC
>JALYKF010000063.1 GCA_030774905.1 Chloroflexota bacterium | reverse complement strand
GGCGTGGACCGTCGCGGTCTGGTGGTGGAACGCCAGCGCGAGTTCGATCGCGATCGCAGGCTCCGTCCGCCGCGGTTCATCGGCGTGCAGCCGGCGACGCCACCCCCGTCATCGGCGATCCGCGACCTCGGCTTTCGCGTGCAGCAGACCGAGCGCGACGTGCTGCACGGCGTGGCCGCCTCGCCTGGCCGCGGCCGGGGACCGGTGCGACTCGTGAACGGACCTGCCGACTTCGAGCGCTTCCAGCGCGGCGACGTCCTCGTGTGCCGTTCGACGACCGTCAGCTGGGTGCCCCTGTTCAACATGGCGAGCGCGATCGTGGCCGATGTCGGCGGCGCGCTGTCGCACGCCGCGCTCGTCGCGCGCGAATTCGGCATCCCCGCGGTGTGCGGGACCGGCACCGCCCTCGAGACGTTGATCGACGGGGAGATCGTCGAGGTGGACGGCACCGCCGGCAGCGTGCGCCGCGTCCCGACGAGCGCCTAGACCGCCGTCCTGACCTCCGCGTCGATGGCCGGCGCGATGTGCGCCGGCAGCCGCGACCCGACGATGGCCGCGCCCAGGCCGGCTCCGGCGAGGATGAGGAAGAGTCGGGCGCCCGCGGCCTCCGTCGCCTCAACGAGGGCGAGGCCGGCCACCAGCGCGCCGATGATGCCCCCGAAGTAGCGGCTCGATGACGTGACGCCCGATGCGAGCGCGGCGTACCGGGCGGGGACCGCGTCGAGCGCCGCGATCCGCGTCGCCGGGAACGTGAGCGCGACGCCGGCGCCGGTGATCGGCAGGCAGACCAGCAGCATGCCGAAGTCCGATGCGCGGCCCGAGATCCCGAGGATCGCGAGGCCGAGCGCGATGAGCGCCCCGCCGAGTGCTGTCGGCCACCGCGCGCCGACGCGATCCACGAGCGCACCGCTCACCGGCGAGAGCAGGATCATCGCGACGGATTGCGCGCTGAGCGCGATGCCGCCGCGGATCGTCGCATCCGGGCCCGAGCCCGCGAGGATCACCGGCACCGCGAGGAACGTCCCGTACAGCGCGAGGTTCGAGAGCGCGATCGTGAGGTTCGCCGTCGTGAACGCGCGGATCCCGAATAGGAAGGGCGGCAGCGCCGGATCCGCGTGCCGCGACTCATACCGGAACAACCCGATCGTGCCGACCGAGACGACGGCGAGCAGGCCGATGGTCAGCAGGGCCGCGGACGCGCCGGCCTCCGTCAGCGTCCACGCCGCGAGAGACAGGAGCGCGCCCAGGGCGACGGCGCCCGCGATGTCCGGGTGGGCCGTGCGCCGCGGCGGGTCGCCCGCAGGGAGCGAGCGCCAGGCCATGAACAGCGCGAGACCGGCCAATGGGAGGTTCACGAGGAAGATGAGCCGCCAGTCGATCGCGGACAGGACGCCGCCGAGGAGCGGTCCGATGGCCGCGCCGATGCTCGTGGTCGCGCCGGAGATCCCGAAATACGCCCCGGCCTTCCCGTCCACCGACCGACCGCGCAGCAGGGCGAGGCTGTTGGGCACGACCGCGGCGGCCGCGATCGCCTGCTGCAGCCGGAACAGAACGAGGACGAGCAGGTTCGGCGCGAGCGCCGCACCGACGGACGCGACGATGAAATACATGAGCGCGCCGAGCATGAGTCGGCGCCGACCGAATCGATCCCCGAGCCGGCCCGCGATGGGCTGCAACGAGGCCATGGCGATCAGATATGAGGTGACGAGCCAGGCAAGCGTCGCGTGATCCGCACCAAGGTCGCGGCCGATGAGCGGCAGCGCGACGACGATCATCGTCGAGTTCAGCGGAACGAGGAGGTTGCCGAGCGCGACGGCCAGCACGAACGCCGGGATGCGCGGCATCCTCACGCGCTCTGCGAGCGGCGCGCTCTGCGGGGCTGACCGGCGCCGGTGGCCTGGCGCAACGGGGCGATGCGCGCGCCGGCATACAGCGCGACGACCGTCGAGGCGATGCCGCCCGCCAGCAGGGCGCCGTCCGTGCCGATGACGCTTCCCATGGAGCCCATGATCATCGAGCCGAGCGGCATGAGGCCCATGAAGACCATCGTGTACACGCTCATGACGCGGCCCCGCAGGTGATCGGGTGAGCGCGTCTGCAGCAGGCCGTTGGCCATCCCAAGGAACACCATCGTCGCGAATCCGAGCAGCATGAGGATCGGCAGCGCGACCAGGAGCGACCGCTGCAGCGTGAACGCGATGAGGAACACGCC
>JALYKF010000062.1 GCA_030774905.1 Chloroflexota bacterium | reverse complement strand
CACCGGAGCCGCCGGGATGAGGTACGAGTAGGTGGGCAGGTACATCCTCAGACGCCTCCTCATCGCCATCCCGACGGTGGCGGTCATCAGCTTCGTCGTCTTCGCGATCCTGGCCCTTGCCCCCACTGACCCCCTGTCGGCCTTCGGCGCCGACCCACGCGTACCGCCGGAAGTGCGCGCGACGATCCGCACCGCGCTCGGCCTCGACGACCCGTGGCCCATCCGCTACGTGAAGTGGGTGACGAGCCTCGCGCAGGGCAACTTCGGGTTCTCGTTCATGAGCCACTCGCCCGTCATCGACCTGCTCAAGCAGCGCCTCCCGAACACCCTCGCGGTGGTCGGGGTCGCGTACATCATCGGGGTGCTGCTCGCGATCCCGATCGGGATGATCTCGGCCGTGAAGCGCTACTCGCTGTTCGACCACATCGCGACGACGTTCGCGTTCGTGGGCTTCTCTGTGCCGACCTTCTTCACCGGCATCATCCTCATCATCCTGTTCAGCATCAACCTGCGGTGGTTCCCGTTCATCTATGACTCGACGCTCGAGATCCGCGACCTGTCGAGCTTCCTCGACCAGGTGAAGCAGTCGATCATGCCGATCACCGTGCTCGCGCTCTTCGATACCGCGACGATCGCCCGGTACACGCGCGCGGAGATGATCGAGCATCTGCCGCTGGACTACGTCCGGACGGCGCGCTCGAAGGGCCTCAAGGAGCAGGTCGTCGTGCTCCGACACGTGCTGCGGAATAGCCTCATCCCCGTCGTGACCCTGGTCGCGCTCGGCGTGCCCGCGGTCTTTGCCGGCGCGATCGTGACCGAGCAGATCTTCCGCGTGCCGGGCATCGGCGAGCTCCTCGTGCGCTCGATCGGTGACGGCGACACGCCGGTGGTCGCGGCGATCCTCCTGATCTTCGCCGTGCTCGTCGTGCTGTTCAACCTGTTCGCGGATGTCCTGTACGCGGTGCTCGATCCGCGGATCAAGTACAGCTAGTGGCCGCTCCCGCCGCGGAGATGACCAAGACCAGCGTCCTGGTCGGCGCGATCAAGAGGCCGCCTCGGTCGCTGTGGAGGGACGCGTGGTGGCAGTTCCGCAGGCACCGGCTCGCGATGGTCGCCCTCGGCACGCTCGCGTTCCTGATCGTGTTCACGCTCCTCGGACCGCTCATCTACCGGACGAGGATCGACGTCATCGACTTCACTCTGTCGTTGAAGGGACCGTCGGCGGACCATCTGCTCGGCACGGACGATCTCGGCCGCGACCTCCTGGCCCGCGCGATGTTCGGCGGGCGGATCTCCATCGCCGTTGGGCTCACCTCGGTGCTCCTCGCGATCACGCTGGGTACGTCGATCGGGGCGGTGTCCGGCTTCTTCCGCCGGCTGGACAACCCGCTGATGCGCCTCACCGACCTGTTCCTTTCGCTTCCTGTCCTCCCGCTCCTGCTCGTGATCATCTACTTGTTCCGTGACTCGCTCCGCTCCGCGTTCGGGCCCGAGCTCGGGATCTTCATCATGATCGTCGGGGTGATCGGTGTGCTGAACTGGATGCCGGTCGCGCGTCTCGTCCGCGCGCAGTTCCTCTCGCTCAAGCAGAAGGAGTTCGTCGAGGCCGCGCGCGCGATCGGCGCGCGCGACGGGCGGATCATCTTGCGGCACATGCTGCCCAACGCAATGAGCCCGATCCTCGTCGCCGCGACCATCGGCGTCGGCGGTGCGATCCTCACCGAGTCCACGCTGTCGTTCCTTGGTCTCGGCTTCCCGTCGGACGTGCCGACGTGGGGCCGGATCCTCTTCGACGCGCGCAACTACCTGGATATCGCGCCGCACTGGGCGATCTTCCCGGGCCTCTTCATCTTCCTGACGGTGCTTTCGATCAACTTCATCGGCGACGGGCTCACCGACGCGCTGAACCCGCGCAAGTCGAGCTAGCCCGGACTAACCGGCCCCCGACTCCACGTTCGGCTGCGCGAGGTCCGCGGGCCAGAGCTGCTCCGCACCGCATTCCGGGCATCGCCCCGGCTTGGCGCTCGCGTGGGTGATCGTCCCACAGGCCTCGCAGCGCCAGTGGCCTTCACCACCGGGACGGGGCCGCACCGTCTTGCGGCGGGCGGCCACAAGCTTCAGCTCGCCAAGCTCGTGCGCCAGCTTCATTGGCTCGATGCCCGAGCCGCGCTGATCCGCCTCGATGAGGCGCTGGATGATGTCGTCCAGGCGCTTGTTCAGCTCGTTCTGGCTCAGTGGCTCATTCATGACGATCTCCCTGGCAATCGGCGTTCCAGCTGCAAAAAGGCATCCGGGCGGGCTCCGGCAGCGTACTGTCAAAAAGCGACCCTGAGCGATTGTGGAGGGAAACCATGAAGCGTGTCCTCATCGTGCTCGCGGCGGCCGGCCTCGTGGCGGCGGCCTGCGGCGGCGCCGGGACCGGCGCGGCCACCGCCGTCGCGGTAGCGACCACGGCCGCCCCGACCCCGACCCCGAGCCCGGCCAACACGTTCGTCTTCACCGCGGATCACTCGCCGGCGAACGAGAACCCCGCGATCGCCTACGCAGAGGCCAGCGGCAGCGGCACGGCCACCGTGACGCTGTTCACGGCCAAGGACTCGACCGGAAAGCTCATCGGCGCGAACGCGAAGTTCGAGATCGTGCTCAAGGGCTTCCCGTCGACGACGATGATCACCATCTCGCACATCCACAAGGGTGACGCGAAGACCAACGGCGGCGTCGTCGTGGACTCCACGATGAAGGCTACCGAGCCGATCACGCTCACGACGGGCGGCACGTCCATCACGAAGGACAACCTCGCCGTCGCGGCGGACCTCGCGGCCGACATCATCGCGAACCCCGGCAACTACTACTACAACGTGCATTCGCAGGTCCACCCTGGCGGGGTGGTCCGGGCGCAGCTCAAGCCCAAGGCCTAGCTGCCTCCACGACCGCGACGCGGCGTCCGGCACTGTCCGGGCGCCGCGTTCGCGCGCTCGGCGGCTAGGCTGCCGCGATGCCGCTGCTCGAGGCGCTCACCGGCGTGGCGCTCGTCATCTGGGTCCTCAACGACGTCTTCACTACCGTGATCCTGCCCCGGCCGGCACCCGCGCGGTTTCGTCCGGCCGGACTGCTCACGCGGTGGAGCTGGAAGCTGTGGCGGACATACGCCGACGCCTCGCCGACGCCGGACCACCGCGAGCAGCGCCTCGGCATCTTCGCTCCGGCGGTCGTGATGATGCTGCTCGGCCTGTGGATCGTCCTGCTCATCTGCGGTTTCGCGCTGATCATGCACAGCGTCGCGGACGAGATCAGCCCGCCGCTGCCGGACCTCGGCACCGCGCTCTACCTGGCGGCGGTGTCGCTCCTGACTATCGGCTATGGGGACTTCGTCCCGAGCCAGCCGCTCTCTCGAGTCGTGAGCGTGGCCGCGGGCGGCGTTGGTCTGGGCATCGTGGCGCTCACCATCACGTACCTCTTCTCGCTGTACGCGAACTTCCAGCGGCGCGAGCTGCAGGTCGTCACCCTCGACGCGCGCGCGGGCGCGCCGCCGTCGGGCACCGAGCTGCTCGTGACGTGCGCGGCCTTCGATGACGACACGGAGGAGCTCGGGCAGATCTTCGAGGCGTGGGAACGCTGGTCCGCTGAGGTCCTCGAGAGCCATCTGGCGTATCCGATCCTCATGTTCTTCCGCTCGACGCACGACCACGAGTCATGGGTATCGGCCATCGGCGCGGTGCTCGACGCGGCGACGCTCATGCTCACGACCGTCGAGGGCGGGCCTCGCGGTCAGGCGACCGCGACCCGCGGGATCGGCGCGCACTTGGTCGAGGACATCGGCCGGTTCTTCCGCTTCATCGTCCGCGACAGGCCGCTGGACGGGGCGATGATCGAGCGGGTCGAGTTCGACGACGCCCGCCTGCGCCTGCAGAAGGCCGGGTACGTGCTCATGCCCGACGCCGACCGCTCGTGGACCGAGTTCGCGCGACTTCGTTCGGAATACGCCGGACCGCTCAACCAGCTGGCCCAATACCTGGACGTTCCGCCGGCGCAGTGGATCGGCGACCGGAGCACGCTCCGGCACTAGACGCGGGGAGCTAGGAGGCGGCGGCCCGGACGAGGCGGAGGCCGAACGGGGCGTTCGCGTGGATGGCTTCGATACGGCCCATCGGGACCGCGAGGAAGGCCCTGACCACCTCGGGATCGAACTGCGTCGCGGAGCAGCGCTCGATCTCCGCGAGCGCCTCATCGAGGTCACGGCCGCGCCGGTACGGCCGGTCGGACGTCATTGCGTCGAAGCTGTCGGCGACCGCGAAGATCCGCGCGCCGAGTGGGATCTGCTCGCCGGCGAGCCCCTCGGGATAGCCGTTCCCGTCCCAGCGTTCGTGGTGCGCACGGATGATGATCGCGACCTCCTGCAGGAACGGGACGTTCGCGATGATCTTCGCCCCGAGGTCGGGATGGGTCTTCATCGTGTACCACTCGTTCTCGGTGAGCGGGCCCGGCTTCCGGAGGATGTGGTCCGGCACGCCGATCTTGCCGATGTCATGGAGCAGCGCACCGCGACGGAGCGTCGCGTGCTGCTCCACCGGCACGTTCAGGCCCTCGGCGATGAGCTCCATGTAGCGAACGACGCGGCGCGCGTGGCCCTCGGTCTCGGTGTCGCGAACGTCGAGGGCGCTGGACAGCGCGGCCAACGTGGCGTCGTAGGTCCGCTCGTTCTCGGCGAGGGAGGCGCGCAGCGCGGTCGCCTGGGAGACGATCTGCCGCGACGACCGCGCGTACACGCCGCGGAGGACCAGCCACAGGAGGATGGCCGCGGCCGCGATGATGAGGGCGATGCCCGACTGCATGTTCCGAAGGGCTGCGTTGAGCGGCTCGATGTCGCGCCACACCGTGACCGCGCCGATGACCTTGCCGTCGGACGCCAGGACCGGCACCCAGGTCTCGAGCGTCTGCACCTCGCGGACGTCCGGCGCGGCGAGCCCGACGGGGTGTCCGGAGTGATCGACCGGTGGAGGCGCGCTCCCCGTCGCTTCGGCGTAGGTGAAGCCGGGGCGCGCGTAGCGGACGTCCGCGATGATCGTGCGTTTCGACGAGACGCGCTGACCACCAAGGGCGGCCACGAGGCTCGGATTCTCGACCGCATCGAGGCGCCGGCCGAGCTCGTCATCGTCGTAGGAGAAGACGATCGTGCCGTCGTTCGCGTAGAACCGCGTGGCGACGACGTTGTAGATGCTGAAGTGGAAGACCACGCTCTGCTCGAGGGTCTGCTCCTCTGCTTGGGTGAGCGGACGTTGGAAGATCGAGTTCTGGAATACCGTCCCGAAGTGTCCCGCGACGGCGTCCTGGGTGAAGGTCACGGTCTCGTCCTCGACGTAGCGGCCGATCAAGAAGGAGGTCACCCCGCCCAGCGCGATCGCCATGACGGCCAGCACGAGCGCGAGCGCGATGGAGAATCTCGCGACCGGAGACCAGCCCCGCACGCCCTCATCAGCCATCTGCCAGACGCTACGAGCGGCGGGTCGCGAACGGCCCACCCCGAACGGGGGAGCCCGGTATCAGTTGCCTGTCCGCCCCTCCAGGGCCAGTGGCATGCGCCTTGCGACCAAGGGCGGTGCTAAGGAGGTGTGAGTCATGCTTTGGACGATCGTCGTCGTGCTGCTGGTCCTCTGGCTGCTCGGCGTTGTTGCACTCCCATCGATCGGCGCGCTCGTTCACATCCTGCTCGTCCTCGCGCTGATCGTGCTCGTCTTCCAGCTGCTGTCCGGCCGCCGGGCCGTCTAGCAGCGCGCGTCTACCGTAGGGAAGGACCGCGGCTAATCGCCGCGGTCCTTCTGTCCTTTCGGAGCCTTGTTCTTCGCGGTCACCCGCTTGTCCTGCGCGACGGATCGTCCGGCGCTGGACTGATCGCCGGTGAACTGCCCCTCGCCATCGCGGCGGATGAACCGCGACCCCCCGGCTTTCCCGGGTGTGGTATCGACGCGTTCGCGTTTTGCCATGGGCGCACCTCCATTCGACCGCACGTGCATGCATACGCCATTCCATTTCCCCGCTTGACGCACGTCGCCGAACTCTGTAGCTTCGTCGGGCTCGCCAGAAGTGGCGAAGATCTCTCGAAAGGCAGGGCCGCTCGGTAGCAATGGATCTCCTCAGCATCTTCGTCCGCTCCGACGCCTCCGGGGCACGTCCTCGGAGCACCCTGCCCGCCTCCGGACCCAGCTAGAGCACTCGGCTCGAGCGAGACCTCCGGACCGTGGGCACCCTGCCCACGGTCTTTTTTCATTCCGGCGGATACCGCCGAAGGCAGTGGGCTCCCGACCGCGCATGAAAGGAGT
>JALYKF010000061.1 GCA_030774905.1 Chloroflexota bacterium | reverse complement strand
GTGGAGCAGCCGGCGGGCTCGCTCGTCACGCCCGACGGGTGACACCACGCGGACCCAGCGCCCGGGCCGGCCCGGCGCGGTGGCGCTCGCGGCAGTCCTGGGACTGAGTGCGTTGGCGGGTGCCGCGGAGGCGCTGCGGAACAGCCGTTCGACGTCGGACGAGAACGGCGCAATGACCGGTGGCTCGCCGCGAAGCATGATGCCCACGGCCGCGACATCGAGCTCCTGCTGGATCCGCGCGGCGGCGGCGACCAGCGACGCGCGGAGGTCCGCCGCAGCGGTCAGCCCCGCGATGTCCGCGAGGATGACCGCCTCGCGCTCGCGATCGATCGCCTGGGCGGTCCGCGAGCGCTGCTCGGACGCGAGCTGGCTCGTGACGACCGCGACGAGCAGGAAGATCAGGAGCGAGACGTACTGCTCGGGATCGGCGACGGTGAGCTGGTGGAGGGGCTCCACGAATGACCAGTCGAAGGCGGCGAGCGCGGTCAGCGAGGCGAGGATCGCGGGACCGCGCCCGAACGCGATCGCGCTGACCAGGACCGCGATGAGATAGAGCATCGACGCGTTCGCGAAGTGCGCGCCACCGAGGACCGTTCCGATGAACAGCGTGACGATCGCGACCGCTCCGAGCGCCGCGGGATAGCCGAGCCACCGACGCACCCGAATGGCCCGATGCTAGTCCCGGTACGCCTCGTCGAGCTGGCAGGGACGTCGACCCGACCGGCTCGACGGATGCGATCGATCGTGATCGTCATGGACATCGTGATCGAGCGCGCTCGCCCCGGTGATCGACGGACTGCATGATCTTCTCGGTGCGTTGGGCCGAGGCCGATGTGTCGCGCGTCACGCCCGCTCAGCGACATGATCGGCTGCTGATCGGGGCTGGGGACATCCACTCCGCTACCCGCGACCACATGGCCCTGTCCCGTGCGACCTTCAGCGCGCGATGGGCAACGGTCAGCCGGGACGCCGGCCCGGCCTCCGGAACGTCACGGTGACCGAATCGGCGCACCTCTCGACCGCTGCGATGTGGCCGAACGGCGCGGCGATCGCCGCCGCGAGGGCCGAAACGTCCGCTTCGGTGCGCTCCTGCCAGCCCGTCGTGACGGATAGGGAGGTCGCGAGCTCGGCCGGCATGGCCTGGAGGCGCGCGGCCGTTACACGGAGCCGCTCCTCCAGCTCGACCCGGAGCGTGGCCGGAGGCTGGATCGGGCCAGGTTGCTGACGCATCGGCTCGGGTGTAACGAGCGAGCGGTCAACCGTGGCTCAACGATCGGGACCGTCTCCTCAACGTTCGCTCAACGTTGGCAGGCGACTTGCCTCACATGATCCAAACCCGAATGGAGGAGAGCGCATGGATGCCATTGCCCTCTTGAAAGAGGATCATGACAAAGCGAAGAAGCTCATGACCGAGCTCGAGGCGACGACCGAGCGCGGGGTGAAGACCCGGGAGCAGAAGTGGACCAAGCTCCTCAAGGAGCTGACCATCCACGAGAACATCGAGGAGGAGATCTTCTACCCGGCCCTCCACGAAGTGGACGACAAGGAGCTCAAGGCCCTCGTGCTTGAGGCGCTCGAGGAGCACCACCTGGTCGACGACATCGTCGAGCAGCTCAAGGGCACGCCGTTCGAGGACGAGCACTGGGCCGCGAAGTTCAAGGTGACCAAGGAGAACGTCGAGCACCACATCGAGGAAGAAGAGACCGAGATGTTCAAGCTCGTCCGCAAGAATTTCAGCAAGGAAGAGCTCGAGGAGCTCGGAGCGCGCATGGAAGCCGCCAAGGCCGAGCAGATGGCCGAAGCGATGCCTGAGCGCGACCAGGTGGCGCTGTAGATGGGAATCATCGGCTGGATCATCATCGGCCTCATCGCCGGCGCCATCGCGCGCTGGATCATGCCCGGGGCGGACCCGATGGGCTGGCTCGGCACGATCGTGCTTGGCATCGTCGGCTCGTTCGTGGGCGGCTTCATCCTCAACCTCGTGACCGGCAACGGCATGGAGCTGAGCCCATCGGGGATCATCGGATCGATCCTCGGCGCGCTGCTCGTACTGTTCATTTGGCGCCGGATGCGTCCGGCGGGCGGCGTCGCGCCCTAGGCCTTCGCGAATCCGCTGACGCGCGCCGCGGT
>JALYKF010000060.1 GCA_030774905.1 Chloroflexota bacterium | reverse complement strand
ATTCCTCGTAGAGCTGTTTGAGCGAGCGCTCGAGCTCGGCGTGCTCCGATCCGAGCTGCCGAGTTTCCATGAAGTTGCCCGCCTGCGCGACGGCTTCGAGCTTCTTCGCCAGCTGCGTGAGCTGCAGCTCCATCGCGGCGATCCGGGCCTCGAGCGCGCGCACGCCCTCGACCTTCCGGACGCGCGACGACGTGCGACGAGGGGCCGCGCCCGGCGGCGCGGGCCGGGCCGGCGCCGGCGCGACCTTCTTGGGCTTCGGGGCTTGCGGTCGCAGTGCCTCGGGCCGGCCGCCGATCGAGAGGGCCGTCGTCTCGGGATCAGGCAGTGCGCGGCCCTCGTCGCGGGCCTTCTCGAACGCCGTCCACCCGCCCTCGTAGCGCTTGAGCCCGCCGTCGCGGACGTCCCATATCTCGGACGCGAGGCGGTCGATGAAATATCGATCGTGGCTGACCGCCACGATCGTCCCTTCGTAGTCTTCGAGGACACGCTCCAGCTGCTCGCGCGCCGCGAGATCGAGGTGGTTCGTCGGCTCGTCGAGCAGCAGGAGGTTCGCTTCCCGCGCCGAGAGCTGCGCGAGCGCGAGGCGCGAGCGCTCCCCTCCGGAAAGCACCCCCACCGACCGGAAGACGTCCTCGCCGCGGAACAGGAACCGGGCGAGAAGGCTGCGCGCGCTCTGCTCGTCGAGCCCGGTGGCCTCGCGGAGCGTGTCGATGACCGTGTCATCCCCGGTGAGCTCGGCCTGGGCCTGCGCAAGGAACGCGACGCGCGCCGTCGGCGCGCTCGACACGTATCCATCGAGCGCGGGCAGCTGGCCCACGAGCGTGCGCACGAGTGTGGTCTTGCCCGCGCCGTTGGCCCCCACCACCGCGATGCGCGCGCCGCGCTCCACCCGAAGAGGCGGCGTCCGCACGACGACGCGCTGGCCGTGGCCGACAGAGAGCGGAGTCGACTCGAGCACGGTCGCGCCGGCCAGATGGGCGGCCGCGAGGCTCCACCCGTGCTTCGCGGTGCCGATCGGCGCCTCGATGCGCTCAAGGCGCGCGAGCTGCTTGGCACGGCCGCGCGACTGTTTCGACCGCTGCCCCGCGCGGAACCGATCGATGTACTCCTCGGTCCGCGCGATCTCCTGCTGCTGCCGGTCGGCAGCGCGGGTGAGCGCGGCGTCGCGGTCGGCGCGCTGCCGCGCGTACTGCGAGTAGCCGCCGCGGTACTCGACGACCTTCGATCCCTGCGCCGCCGGCTCGAACGACAGCGTGCGGGACGTGACCGCGTCGAGGAACCACCGATCGTGCGATGACGTGAGGACGGTGCTGTCCTGCTCCACCAGGAATTTCTCGAGCCACTCGAGCGCCGCGATGTCCAGGTGGTTCGTCGGCTCGTCGAGCAGGAGCAGATCAGGATCGTCGAGCAGCAGCCGGGCGAGGCCAAGGCGGGTGCGCTCGCCGCCGGAGAGCGTGCGGACCTCGCGATCGCGCAGCGGATCGAGACCCAGGCCCGACAGCACGCGGCCGAGCGTCGCCTCGAAGTCGTAGCCGCCGGCGTGCTCGAAGTGGTGCTGCGCGTCGGCATACCGTTCCAAGAGCTCCTGATCCCCCGTCGCGAGCTCGTGCTCCATCGTGCGCAGCTCGGCCTCGAGCTCGGAGAGATGCGCCGCGGCTCCCCGGGCGTGGGCTTCCACGGTGCCCTCGACCTCCACGAGCAGCTCCTGCTGCAGGAATCCGAACCGCGTGCCGCGCGCGAGCGCGATCGAGCCTGAGTCAGGCGTGTCGAGCCCGGCGACGATCCGCAGCAGCGTCGATTTGCCCGTGCCGTTCGGGCCGATGAGCCCCGCGCGGTCGCCGCGCGTCAGCCGGAAGCTCACGTCGCTGAACAGCACGCGGTCGGCGAAGCGCCGGCCGGCGGCCTGGACGGAGAGGACGCTCACAGCGGCGAGGTCACGTGCCAGTGCATGTGGGGCGTCACGCCCGGCGCGGCAGCGTTCGCGGTGAGCTTCACGCCGTGCGCGCCTACGTCCAATCGGGCCGCCACCTCCTGCACCGCGCGGATCATCGCGACGAGCAGCACCGGATCCAGGGCCTCCGGGCCGAGCAGAGATGGCGTGTGGCGCTTCGGGATGATGACCACGTGCTTGGGCGCGATCGGTCTCGGGTGGTGGAAGGCGAGCACGAGATCGTCCTCGTACACGCGGTCGATGGGGGCCTTCCCAGTGAGCACGTCCTCGCAGAACCAGTCGCGTTTCCGACCCTCGGCGTCGAAGGCCACGTGCACGTACGACTCGCTCACCGCGAAACGTTCGCACGCGGCGCGCGCTGGCACCGCGGGCAGTGGTAGGTGCTGCGTCCCCCCAGCACCGTGCGCCGGATGGATGCGCCGCAGCGATCGCACGGCGCGCCGGCGCGGTCGTAGACGACGAACTCGTGCTGCATGCCGCCCTGCTTGCCGCTGCTGTCGCGATACGTGCGCAGCGTCGAGCCGTGCAGGCGGATCGCCTTGCGGAGGACCCACCTGATCGCCTCGTGCAGGCGCGCCACCTCGTCGGGCTTCAACGTTCCGGCCGCGCGCAGCGGATGGATGCGCGCGCGCCACAGGGCTTCGGAGGCGTAGATGTTGCCGATCCCGGCGATGCCCCGCTGGTCCAGGAGCAGCGGTTTGATCGCGGCGCGCCGCCGCCTGCGGAGGAACGTCCGGAGCCACGCGTCGGTGAACGACCGGCCGAGCGGCTCACGTCCCATCGCGAGGTGCAGCGGCGCCTTCATGGTCCGGTCGCCGCCCTCCAAGGCGGGCGCGACGTCGGCGGCATCGACGAGCACCATGCGACCGAGCTTGCGCATGTCGACGAAGTCGAGCGCGGTGCCGTCGGTGAAGGTGAATGTCGCGCGGGTGAACCGCTCCGGTGCGGCCTCCCCGAGCTCCTTGAACGCGAAGCGTCCGGTCATGCGCAGCGACGTGCAGAGCGCGTCACCGCCGTCGAGCTCGAACACGACGAGCTTGCCGCGCCGGCGGACGGCCTCGATGCGCCGGCCCGCGAGCCGCGCGGCGACGAGCGGTACCGGCTCGGGCTCGGTGATGCGCTCCCAGTCCGAGGCGAACGCGGCGATGGTGCGGCCGGTCACCAATTCCGCGAGCTGGCGGGCGATGGTCTCGACCTCGGGAAGCTCAGGCATGCGCGGCTTGCGCCAGCGGGGTCATCTCGTCCCAGTTGTCGCCGGAGCGGATGTCGACCACGAGCGGCACGTCCAGCGCGTAGGCGCCGGCCATTTCGGTCCGGACCAGGTCGGCGAGCTCGTCGATCCGCGCGCGGTCCACTTCGAAGACGAGCTCATCGTGCACCTGGAGGACGGCCTCGGCCCAGGCCGCATCACGAAGGCGGTCGTGCACCTTCACCATCGCGATCTTCATGATGTCGGCCGCGGTCCCTTGGACCGGCATGTTGATGGCCATGCGCTCAGCGGCGTTGCGGACCGCGCCATTG
>JALYKF010000059.1 GCA_030774905.1 Chloroflexota bacterium | reverse complement strand
GGACGAAGGTGGCGCACCAGCTCGCGGGCGTGGGCCTCTGCGCCGCCGCTCACGTCGCCGTAGCGCTGCACGACGACGAGGACGCTCGGGCGATCAGGCAGCAACGGTCGCCTCGATGAGCCGCTCGAGCCGCTCGTCGAACGCCTCGAACGAGCACTCGCGGTCAACGAACGCGCGGCCCGCGGCGCCGAGTGCGGCACGATCCGCGACGAGCGCTTCGAGCGCCGCCCCGAAGCCGTTGTCGGCGTAGCTGAGACCAGCTGCGGCGCGCTCGGTCTGGCCGCTCGTCACGAGGTTGGCGTGATGCACGAGCACCGGCGTCCCGTACTGCCACGCCTCGAACAGCACGATGCCCAGGCTCTCGAGACGCGACGGCTGCACGAGCGCGACCGCGCCGGCGAGCGCGCCGGCCTTGTCCTCGTCGCTGACGCGTCCGAGCGCGCGTACGTCGGGACGGTCGGGGATCTCCATGCGCACGGTACCGGCAAGGACGAGCGTCGTGTCCGCGGCGCCGCCGGCCTCGCGGTGGGCGGTCCACTCCGCGAGCAGCTCGTCGCAGCCCTTGCCCTCGCTCACCTGCCCCAGATAGAGGACGTACGGCCCGTCGATCCCGTGATGCGCGCGGAACGCCTCGATGTCGGCGTCCGGCGCGTCGCCGAGGGCGTAGCCGAGGACCTCGTCGGGCAGCTGCTCGTTGTGGAACCGCGCGTGGACCATCGTTCGCTCCTCGGGCGTGAGGTAGCCCATCGCGCGTGGCAGATGGAACAGCGCGCGGTACGGCGCGAGGCGCAGCGGGTACTCGTCGTGTGCGGTCGAGATGAGCGCCGCGCGCTCGGGCACGATCGGGAGGCCGAGCGCCGTCGGCGCGTAGATGTACGTGTAGAAGAGGACGGCGTCGTACTCCTGTCCGTGGGCGTGGAGGAACTCGAGCAGTTCCGGCGCCACTGGCCCCTGACGATCGGGCCACGCGAGCTCGTCGGTGACGTCGTGGTCCTCCTCGAGGACGTGATGCTCGAACGTCTTGAATTCCGGATCGCGTCCCGCGGTCACGGCGAACCGGCGCACGAGGAGTCCGTCGAGGAAGTCGTCGCCCGGGCGGTAGTGCGGCGCCCAGGTCCAGTAATCGAGCGCCGTCGTGGTCGCGATCTCGACCGTGTGCCGCTGCGCGAGGCGTTGCGCAACGAGCCGCGCGTGCTGCTCCGATCCGCCGACGACCAGGGCGCCGTAGCGCTGCACGACGAGCAGGATCCGCCGCCCGGTCATTCGAGCCCGATGAGGTAGCGCATCGCGTTGCGCTCCGGCGAGAGCAGCCGCCGGAGGATGCCGACCTGCCGCACCAGCCGCCCGTACACATCCGGCTTCCGGATCTCGCGCATCGCGCGACCGAGCTGCGCGGTGTCGCGCGCCACGAGGCCCGCCCCCTCGTACAGCCGGAAGCCCGGCGTGTCGGAGAAGATGCACGGCAAGCCGGCCCAGATGGCCTGCGTCACGACCGCGCTCTGGAACACGTCCTCGTAGAACAGGACGACCGCGTCCGACGCGGCCACGAACCGGCCCATCGACTCGTAGTCGCCGTTGATGATCACGTTCGGCTTCGCCGCCGCCGCGTCGGCGACCTCCTGGTAGTAGCCGCGCTCCCACTGCGACTCCGTGCCCGAGAGCACGAGCACCGCGTCGTCGGGCAGCGCTTCGATCACCTCGATGTACCGCTTGCGCTTGAAGAAGAAGCCCGGCGACACGAACACGAAGGCGTCGACCGGAAGCCCGAGCTCCGCGCGCAATGCCTGCTTCGCCGCGGCGTCCTTCGGCAGGACGGTGTCCTCGAGCGGCATGACGACGAGGGGCACGAGATCGCGCTTGCGCTCGTCGCGCGTGAGCAGGCTCACCCAGAAGTTGGAGCGGTGCGAGTGGACGATGATCCGGGCCGGCAGCCAGCCCATGAGCGCGAGGATGGCGCGATACGCGAGGAACCACACGCTGATGCGGAGTGCGACCGAGAGCGCGCGGATCCACTCGAGGTACCACGCGTAGCTCGGCCGGTAGTGCAAGGCGTGCGACAGCTTGCGGTAGTGATGGAACTTCTCGGGCTCGATCTCGTGCGCCGAGAGCACCGCCGGGATCCGGCGCAGCCGGAGCGACGCGAGCGCGCGCACGAACGGGACATCGCTGTAGATGCCGGCCTCGTGCTCGAAGATGACGGCGTCGGTCCCCTTGGCGATGTAGCGGAGCTTCGCGCGGAGATCCGCGGCATCCACGTGCTTCGTGCCGACGAACGTCGCCCGGTGGCCGGCGGCGCGCAGGCCGTCGCACACCGCGAGCGCGTAGTGGTGGATGCCCGAGCGCCGGTCGCTCGACACGACCGCGAGCTCGCGCTGCCGGTAGGCCGGCAGCTCCCAATCGGCGAGGGCCAGCGCGCGGGCGACGTCGTCGGCCACGGCCTCTGGCGTGAACGCAATGAGCTGGCGCTGCCCGCGCGCGATCAGATCCTTCCGCCTCGCGGCATCGCGGACGACCGTCTCGAGCGCGGCCGCGACGGTGTCGGGGTCCGTCGCGGACAGGAGCACGCCCGCGTCGCCGAGCGTGTCCGGGATCGCGCCGGCATCGCTCGCGACGATCGGCAGGCCGCTGCGCATCGCTTCAAGGAGCGGCACGCAGAACCCCTCGTGTTCGGACAGGGTGACGAAGGCCGTCGCGCCGCGGTAGTACGCGACGAGCTCGGCCATCGGCACCGAACCGGTGAGCGTGACGGCGCCCTCGAGGCGGCTCGCCGTGATCGCGGCGCGGACCTGACCGAGGTACGCCTCGGACATCGCGTGCGAGCCGACGAGCCACAGGCGCGCGGTCGGGTCGCCTTCGCGATACTTCGCGAACGCGGCGACGACCTTGTGCACGGCCTTCTGCGGCAGGATCTGGCCGACGGCGAGGATGTCCGTGCGTTCATCCGAGAGCTCGCGCAACACTCCGGGGTCAGGCACCACGTCGAACGCGGACCAGTCGACGATGATCGGCACGACTGCGGTCTTCGCGAATCCGGCGCGAACGAGCTCCTTCTGGTTGTACAGGCTGTCCGCGATCCCGAGCTCCGAGACCTTCGCGAATTCCGCGAGCTGCTCGCGGCCGATCTCCGAGTACCGCCGGGCGTGCTCGTTCAGTCCCTCGAAGAAGTGAGCGGGCGTGATGTTGTGATAGATGACCGTCTTTCGATGCGGCAGCTTCGCGATGTCCCAGAGGGCGTCGTTGCCCATCGAGATATGCACCTGCAGCGACGTCCCGTCGACCGGCGCCTTTTCCAGATCGCGCCACGGCTGGACGAACTGCTTGACCTCGGGCTTCGCCTCGGCGGCGAACAGATCCGACCGCACGCCGCGCGACCAGTACAGGCGCTGCAGCTCGAAGCAATCGTTCCCGACGGCATCGCCGTACGCGATCGTCGGTGCGAGCTGGTGCGCGGTCTGGAGCCTCACAGGCCGAGCACCTCCTTGGTGCGCTCGGCCACGAGGTCGGGAGCGAACGCCTCGAGCCGCCGGTGTCCCGCGGCCACGAGGCGCTCGCGCAGCTCGCGCCGCTCGAGCACCAGACCGACGGCTTCCGCGGCCTGCGCGAGATCGCGCTCCTTGAGCAGTACGCCGGCGTCGCCGACGGTCTCGCCGACCGCGGCGGCGTCGTACGCGATGACCGGCACATCGAAGTGCATCGCCTCGAGGAGCGGCACGCCGAAGCCCTCGTGCTCGGAGAGCGACACGAACGCTTTCGCGGAGCGGAAGTACGCGACGAGCTCCGCCGGCGACACCGCGCCGGCGAACGTGACCGCGGCTTCGAGGTGGAGCTCCGCGACGAGCGCCGTCAGACGCGCGTGATACTGCGGCTGATCGCGATAGCCGCCCACGAGCACGAGCCGCGCGTTCGGATCGATGCACGCGCGGTAGTACGCGAGCATCCGGATGAGATCGTCGTGGCGCTTGTGCGGCGACACGCGGCCGACGAAGAGGAGCACCGGCGACACGCCGTCGAAGCGGGCCATGACCGCGTCGTCCGGCGACACGTCGT
>JALYKF010000058.1 GCA_030774905.1 Chloroflexota bacterium | reverse complement strand
GGCTTGGCGCGCTCGAGCGATCCCGCGACGAGCTCATCGAGCTCGGCGCTTCGAGCGCTCGGAAGTGATGCGTTCGACCAGGGGGCTCCGGCACAGGTTTCCTTGCTAGCCTCTTTCTGATGCGAAGCGCGGCCATCGCTCCTTTCTATGCGGGCTGGCACCTGTTCAACGAGGGTCTCGTCACGGCGCTCGCACCGCTCTCCGCAGACCAGCTCGGGCTCCCGGTCGGCGCTCCGACGTGGCCGATCTGGGCGAGCGCGGCGCATCTTGCCGGCGGGCGCGTGTACTGGCTGTGCCATGTGTTCGGGGAGCAAGGTGCGGACACGACGCCGTTCATCGACCCGACGGGTTTCGGCTGGGAAGACGACCTCGCCCATCCGCGATCCGCCAACGAGCTCGTCGCCGCGCTGGCGTCGTCATGGAAGATCGTGGAGCACTGCCTCGCGACGTGGACGCCCGAGACCTTGGGTCAGGAAGCCCGGCGGATCCGCGGTGGCGTCGTCCAGATGCATACCCGTCAGTCGGTCCTGATGCGAATGCTCACGCACGACGCGTTCCACATCGGCGAGATCTCGCTCACCCTCGGGAGCAACGGCCTCCCCGCGATCGAGCCGTGGGCCGGACTCTCGCGGGTCGTGTGACGCGGCCGGGGCAGGAGCTACCGATCCTGACGTTCGCGTCCGCGGTCGAGCTGCGCGCGTGGCTTGTGCGGAACTACGCCACCTCGGACGGGATCTGGCTGCGCATCCACAAGAAAGACGCGGGAGTTGCGAGCGTCACGTTCGAGGACGTGCTCGACGAGGGGCTGTGCTTTGGCTGGAGCGAAAGCCTGAGGATGAAAGGCGACGACACGTCCTACCTGCAACGGTTCACGCCACGGCGGGCGCAAGGCACGACCTCGAGGCGAAATCTGGAGCACGTCCAACGACTGATCACGGAGAAGAAGATGACCCCAGCGGGGCTCGACGCGCTGGGACAGCGGCCGTAGCTCGTCCGGACACGGGAGCTCCACGCGCCGATCCCGGGCAGGTCGTCATCCTCAACGGCGCGCCGCGATCGGGGAAGTCGAGCATCGTCGCGGCGATCCAAGAAACGTTGGATGGCCCGTGGATGAATCTCGGCGTCGATGTCTTCGTGCGCGAGGTGACGCCGCCTCGCTATCGCCCGGGCATGGGGCTGCGGCCCGGCGAAGCCGACCATCCGGTCGCGCCGCTCGTTCCCGCCATGTATGCGGCCTTCTACGACTCGATCGCCGCCCACAGCCGGGCGGGCCTCAATGTCGTCGTGGACGTGGGACACCACGATCCCGCGGTGCTCGCCGACTGCGCGCGCCGGCTCGCCGGCCTGCCGGTGCTCTTCGTCGGGGTGCGCTGCCCGATCGACGTGATCATGGCGCGACGCAACGACGGGCAGCCAGGACGCGAGGGCCAGTACGCCGTCGGATCGGCGGCCGACCCGATCCCGGCGCCGGTGCTGCGCTGGGAAGCGGCGGTCCATGCCAATGGGCCGTATGACCTCGAGGTCGATACATCCGCGCTCACCCCCGCGGAGTGCGCCGCCGAGATCCGCCGGAGGCTCGCCGGGCCGCCAGGGACCGCGTTCCACGGGCTCGCCAGGCAGAAAGCTGCCTCAGGACGTCCGCAGCGATGACGGTTCGGTCATGCCCTGCGCGACCGGGAGGGCCACCATCACTCAAGGAGCGACGCGACGGAACGTTGCGCGCGCGCGACAGAAGGCAGGCGCCACCAGTGCTCAAATCAGCCACGGTCCAGAGAATGGCCAGCGTCCTCGCGATGTGTCTCCTCATGATCGGGGCTCTCGCGTATGGGAGCGCTCCGGCAAGCGCGGCGCCGCTGGGCGCGCCGGTCAACCAGTGCAACAACGACGCGGCAAGCAACGTTGGCGGACAGGGTCTCTCCTGCACCGTCACGATCGTCAACTACGTCACCGCGAGCGGCGGCATCGATACCACGACGCCGTCGACGGTCACCCTCACGCGATGCGTGGGCGCGGCCGGTCCGATCGGCGCGGGTGCCGGCACCTGCACGACGACGACATCGATCTCTGCGGCGCCGGTCCTCTCGGTCACGCAGTGTGACGGCGTCTCGAACGGCGGCGGTGGCGTGCTCATCTGCACGGTCACCATGACCAACTACTTCTCCGGCGCGCCCGCGGGCGCCCCGACGCCTGCCACGGTCTATCAGTGCATCGGGTCGGTCATCACCGGCCCCGGCGCTCCTGGGACCTGCACGCCAGTGAACACCCCGGGCGTCACATCGGTCACCGCGGCCAACGTCGGACAGTGCAACGGCTCCGGCAATGGCGGCACCAACGTCGGGTTCATCTGCACGGTCGCCACCGGTTCGACGGCATCGTCGACGCTTCCCGTGAACATCGATCAGTGCAACGGCTCGACGAACGGCGGCGGCTCGCTGACGACGTGCCGGGCGACTATCAACTCCGTGATCACCGCGGCCACAGCAAGTGCATCGCCCACACCGTCGGCGACCCCGGTCGCGACGGCTACGCCCGGCGCAGCGACGCCCGCACCGACAGGCGCACCGACCGCTCGCCCATCGGCACCCGTCAGCGGGCTCCCGTCGACGAGCACCGTCACTGACCAGACCGCTCCGCTGGCCTTCGCTGGCCTCGTGCTCGTCCTCATCGGCGGGCTGGTGCTGCGGGCCCGCAGGATCACGCCACCGATCAGGTAACTCCCACCCTCTCCGAGTCACGAACCGCGCGGTCGCCCCCCGATCGCGCGGTCGTGCGTCCGACGCTTGGTCGAGAGCTAGGCCCAGCGGGTCCAGTACGGGCCGCGGATCATGGCGCACGGAGAGCGTTCCGTCGTACTTCCGGCTCGCGTTACCGGATCAGGAATCAACGACGGCGAGCAGCTCCCGCCGCACGCACCGGCAGCTCTCTCGAACGGAGCCGTATCAGCTCGTCTGGGACTGCCCTGGATCGGCGTCCCGCTTGAAACGCATGCCGGCCTACCGGCCGTTACCGCTCTGCGACCAGCTCGGCGTCAGGATCTACGACAGCCCGGCATAGACTTCGAGCGTGCCCGAGTCCCGGCCACTGACACCTCCGGTCCGGCCCGCGGAACGCGCTGTCCGCGTGCTGATCGCCCTTGAGGACAAGGCCCTTGCCAACACGATCGCCCTCACCCTCCGTCACGGGAGCTACGTCCGGCGGAGCGAAGCGACTGTGAGCGGCGCACGCGCCGCGCTCGCGGAGTGGAAGCCAGATCTGCTCCTGCTCGACATCGACCTCGAGAACGGAGCGGCGATCCAGCTCATCGATCACGCCCGCACCGGCGGACCGATCGGCATCATCGCGCTCACCCGGCGCAGCGACCTGCGCGGGAAGCTCGACGCGTTCGAGCGCGGTGCCGACGATTACATCGGCGTCCCGTTCGTGCCGGACGATCTGGTCGCCCGCTCGCGAGCGGTCATCCGGCGAACGCACGGGAGCGCCGGTGAGCTCGTACCCCAGCTGCGCGTCGGCGATCTGGTGATCGATGTCCTCAACCGCAAGGTGGTCGCCGGCGACCACGACCTGCATCTCACGTCACTCGAGCAAGCCCTGCTGTATCTACTGGCCGCCAACGCAGGCAGCGTCCTCAGCCGCGAGCAGATCCTAGATGCGCTCTGGGGAACAGACTTCGTCATCGAGAGCAACGTCGTCGACCGGCACGTCCGGGCCCTTCGCGCGAAGCTCCAGAACGACTGGCACAAGCCGAGGTACATCGAGACGGTGCCGGGCTCTGGCTATCGATTCGTTCCCGCGGAGTCCGAGCCGAGCTGATCGTCCCCGCCTAGCGGAAGGGGCGCGGCCTTCCCCGAAGGCGCGATGTGCTCCGCGACGATCGCGACCAGTACGCGATGCCGATCCGTCGCAAACGCGGGGTGGCGCAAGCTGTAGCGCACGGCGGCGTCAGCCTAATTAGCCTCTCCGCAATGGCGAGGCTCCGTCCCTTCCGATTCACCGTCCAGGCCGGCACTCCGCCGGCCGGCATGGACTGGCCATCGTTCGCGCGCCGTCTCGAGTCCATCGGCTACGGCGGCCTGGTCATGGCGGATCACGTTGTCGGTAATGGCCTCTCACCGTTGCCCGCGCTCGCGGCGGCTGCCGCTACGACGAAGACGCTGCGCGTCGGCACGCTCGTCCTCGACAACGACTTCCGCAACCCGCTGCTCCTCGCGCGCGAGGCCGCCACAATCGACGTCATCTCCGGCGGGCGGCTCGAGCTCGGGATCGGGGCGGGCTGGCACGATCGCGACAACCAGAGCCTCGGCATCAGCTACGACCCGCCGCCGGTCCGCGTCGCGCGGCTCGCAGAGGCGGTGCCGCTCCTGAAACGGCTATGGAAGGAGGAGGAGGTCAGCCACGAGGGCCGCTTCTATCGGCACGACCGCGCGCACAGCGGGCCGAAGCCCGCGCAGCAGCCGCACCCGCCGATCCTCATCGCCGGCGGGGGCGACCGGATCCTCGCGCTCGCGGTGAAGGAAGCCGACATCGTCGGGATCGTGCCGCGCACCCGGCGGGATGGCGCGCCCGATCGGTCCGCGTACTCGTGGGAGACGGCGGTGGACCGCTTCGCATACGTCCGCCGGCTGCTCGGCGATCGCGACGTCGAGCTGAACACGCTCATCTTCGGCATGACGGTCACCGACGACCGGCCGGCCGCGATCGCCGAGCTCGCCAAGCGGATGGAGGGCGCGCCCGCGGACATGATCGACCGCTCGCCGTTCTTCCTCGTCGGCTCGCTCGCCCAGATGCGCGCGCAGCTGCTGCGCGTGCGCGAGTCGTTCGGGGTCAGCTACTTCAACGTGCGGGGCGACCACGTTGAGGCATTTGCGCCCCTCGCGAGGGAGCTGTCCGGCCTGCGCTAGCGACGTATCCGGCGCCCGACCGCGCTCGGCGTTGGGCTAGCCGCGGGCTGCTCGCGCCTCCGCCCACTCGAGCGCGTAGTCGGCGACCTCTTCCCAACCCGGTGCGGCGATGAGCCAGTGGGTTCGTCCGGGAAACTCCTTGAACGCCGTCACCGCCGATGACTTCCCGTATTGCTTGAAGTTCGCTCGATTCATCCGCGTTTCGACAGTCCGGTCGAGCTCTCCGGCGATGAGCAGCAATGGCGCTCTCGCGTTGTTCTTGACGTTCACACGGGTGGAGCTGCCGAACGGCGCGAACGCCGCTTGGAAGAAGACCCGTCCGGGGGTCGGCACGACGTACCGCTCATACGCGACGCGTTGATCGGCCTCGGGCAGGGTGTGGACCCATCCCCACTGAAAGCTCTTGTACGACAGCGTCAGGATCTTCTTCCATCCGCGCCAGGTGCGGAGCACGGGGAAGCCCGCCCGGATCGGGTCGAGACCGGGCAGCACGCCCTTCGGCGGCGCCGAGTCGATGGCGACGCCGGCCGCACCAAGACCGCGGTCGAGCAGCATCTGCACGAAGAGTCCGCCGAAGGAGTGGCCGATCAGTAGCGGTGCCGCGTCCAGCCGGCCGATCATCCGTGCGTAGTGGTCGACGATCTCTGTAATACCCACGCCGGCCAGCTCGCGGCTCGGCGCTCGTCTCAGATCCTCGACCGGACGCTCGTCATACGGCCACGCCGGGGCGATGCAGCGGTAGCCACTCGATTCGTAGCGAGCCTTGAACTTGTCCCAACACGACCCGGTCATCCAGGCACCGTGGATCAAGACGATGGTGCGCTTTGCGGGAGCATCGAGGGTCGGCTGCAGGCGCTCCACGCCGGTCATCGTTGCACAAACGCGAAGCGCAGGGCGGGTGGGACCAGCGTGCCTCCAACGCGTGCGAATGGCTGCCGTGGGCCGGCGTAGAGCCGGCCGCTAGCGCGTAGCCGTCCGCTTCCACTCGTTAGCGCCGGCATGCAGATCGCGCGCGCCCGCGCGTCGCGAGGCGCTCGGCGATCACGTGCGTGCGACCGTCCCGGACCTCCTTACGCACCTTTACGTGCGCGTCGGCGTATGCGGCCACCTGCGCGAGGTGGCTCACGCAGAGGACCTGATGCCGCCGAGCGCCTCGCGCTCAGCGAGGACGTCGCGCAGCGCACGGTGTGCGGACGCGACGAGCTCGCTTCCGGTCTCGGCGAGCTTCGCGAGCGGCACGGTCTCGCCATTCAATCGCGCGGGCGCACGACCGGGCTGGATCTCGCGGCCGAGGATCAGATCGTCTCCCGCGCCGGCGAAGACCGCGTCGACCTTCGCGCGCTCGGCGCCTTCGCGGACCATGCCCGCTGCGACACGGCCACCGGTCGCCGCAAGGAGCGCGTCCACGAGCATCGACTTTCCGGCACCCGTCTCGCCGGTGAGCACCGTGAGCCCGGGTACCAGCTCGAGGCGCAGCTCTGAAACGAGAGCGAGGTCCTTCACCGAGAGCTCCGCGATATGCGGGCGGCTCATGCGATGTCGGACCTCGCTCGCGTCAGATAAGTGCTAAGGGCTGCGCTGCTTATTTCCCC
>JALYKF010000057.1 GCA_030774905.1 Chloroflexota bacterium | reverse complement strand
GCGGCGCCGGCGTTCGTGGGCGCTGTCTGCGTGCGCGCGGAGGTCGGTGTCTCGGTGCGGACCGGCGCTGCGCCTGCGGCGGCCCGAGCGGCCGCACCGCTGCCGCGCGGCGACGGGGATGCGCTGGTGCCGCCGCGTGCGCCGGTACTCGGCGCGGCGACCGCGGCCGTCGGATCGGTGCGCGGCGTCAGGCTCGCGCGCGGCGTCTCCGTGCGCTTGGGGTCCGACAGCTTCACGCGGTCGTCGGCGACCACCGAGAGCCGTGCGGTGATCGCAGCGGCCTGATCGGCGATCTTCGTCGCGGGAGACACCGTGCTGGGCGCGGCGGTCGCCGCGAGCACGGCGAGGACCTCCGCGGTACCGGCGGTCCGGGGGTTCGCGGCGAGCTTCGTTGCCGTCGCCGCGACGCGGACCCGGCTGGTCGTGAGCGACGTCTGCATCTGGGTCACGAGCGCCGCGGCGCGCGGGTCGGTGGACTCGACGCTCGCGAGGTCGGCGGCGGCGTCCGCCAAGGAGCTGCCATAGCTGGCCGTCGCGATGATCGCGTCATCCTCGCGTCCGTTCGTCGCAAGACGCTCGGCCTCATCGAGGCGGTGCTCGGCGATCGACAGCTCGACCGACGCGCGGTCTCCGGGATCCACGGCGACCGCGAGGCGGACCTGCTCGCCGGCGAGCTTGAACGAGTACAGCGCATCGTCGGGCAGCGAATCGGCGCTCGACACGGCGGCACCGCCGAGCATGGCGGCGATGACCACGATCGTCGCGAGGCCGCGGACGAGCATCGGCGCCGGCTTCCCGATGAGCGCGAAGGCGCCGTACACGCGATCGCCGAGGGTCGGCTTCGCCGGCGCCAGGGCGGCGAGGACGGTGTTCCGCATCCGCACGCGGCTGGCGGTATCGAGCCGCGAGTCGCGCTCGCGGAGCCGAAGTGCCGCGGCGACGGCCTCGCGCAGAATGGGGTCCTGGATCTGCTCAAGGCGTCGGACCCCGTGGGCAACGGCCTCGAGGTTCTCCGTGAAGTCAGCCCGCGGCCGCCGTCCGATCACTCCGCTCACCAGACTCAATAACGGAGGGGCTGACCGCCTCGATACGCCACCTGATCTAGGCCGAAATGCGCCCCAAACCAGCCCAAACGGGGCCTAACGGATCGGCTCGCGGGCCGGCCCGCCCCAAACAGGCACGTAGTGGCTGAAGAAGGTCTCGCTGTGGACGACGGAATCGCCCTGCCAGACGGTCCAGGAGACCGTCACGTCGCGACCCTGGGTCATCCCGCCCGGCAGGTAGGCCGGGTCCGCCGGCTGGTCCGGAGCGGGGTTCCGGAGGTTGTACTGGTATGGGGCGCCGACCACGACCCGGCGGCCGTTCGGGACGCTGATGAGATCGAACCGCAGCGCCGCGGCGTACGGGTACGTCTTGATGAGGACCGGGTACTGCGTGTCGTTCTTCCAGCGGAAGTCGACTCCGGGGTCGAACACCGCGGCGTCGAAGCCCATCGGGTAGCGGTCGATGTAGTAGCCGTGGGAGTGGCGCTCGACGATCTCGTACCCCGCGCGCGCGACGGCGTTGAACAACGTCGTCGAGACCTGGCAGAGGCCGCCGCCGATCACGTTCTCGTCAGATCGTCCGTCGATGATCGCGCCGGCGAACGCGTAGCCGCGCTCCACCGTGACCGGACCGAGCAGGCCCCAGAAGCTGAACGACGCACCGGGCGCGATCACGACGTCGTTGAACTGCATCGCGCCGGTCGTGATGTTCGCGTGACGGGCGGCGTTGGCCGGGTACGTCGTCGTGAACGTGGAGACCTCGGTCATCTGCGGCGCGTAGCTCGCGGCCTGTTCGGCCGTGAACGTGGGCACGTCGGCGACGTAGACGGGCGCGATCTGCCGTGGAGCGGCCACCGGCGTGAACAGCCGGGCCAGCACGTCGGACACGAGCCGCGCCTGGTCGATCTTCACCCCTTCGAGCGACGGCACCACGACGAGCGTCCCATCCGTCTGCACGGCGTAGCTCGCGTTCTTGGCCGGACGATCGAGCACCGCGGCGAGCCGGCTCACCCACTGTGCGACGCGTTGCTCGTCGATGCGCACGTGGTACGCGTAGCGGGTCGCCGGTGCCGAGGCGCCGGCGGGGACCGGGTCGAGCTCTCCGGCTGTGGCCGCCGAACGCTCGACGATCAGCAGCGTCGCGAGCCCGGCGGAATCCTCACTCAGGGTCCGCTCACCGATCACGATGTCGAGCGCGGTGGTCGCGGCGACGGCCTTCGCCGCGGCGTCGCGGATGCCGCTCGGATCGACGGCCGGATACGTCTCGTGCACCGAGAGACCGATCGCGCGGTCACCGAGCGTGTCCGGAGCGAGCAGCGCGCGGCGGAAGGCGGCGCGATCTAGCTCGCGACCGACGACGGCCGGCGTCACGGCGACACCCTGGTACGTCAACACGATCGCGCCCTGTACCGGCTGGCGATCGACATCGCTCGCGACGGCGCGTACCCATCCGTCGACCCTCGCGGTGTCCGCGCGCATCGCGAAGGACACGTCTGCGCGACCCTGTAGCGCTTCGGCCCACGCGACCAGACGCTGGGTGATCGATCCGGAGTGCCCATACGCAAGCGCGTCGGCGACTGCACGATCGACGTCTGGCGCGATCGCCAATTCCGCGTTCGTCGTCATCCAGGTGAGACCGTCGGGTCCGTGCACCACGACGCTCGATGCGGCCCACGGCCGGGCGACCTCCTGCACGAGGCGATCGCGCAGCTCCGTCGGTCTCATCGTGCCCACGTCGACACCGGCGACGGTCACGCGCGGGAGGGCCCTGTCCGCGAAACCCACGACAACGGCACCGCCGAGCGCGCATAGCGTCGCGACCACGAGCAACGGCCAAAGGGCGCGCTTCCATGGGACGCGCGGGGCATAGCCGCCGGTCTCGTTCGCGATGACCGCCACTGCGTGAGCCTCCAGTACGGTTGCCGCACGCTCGCTCGTCGAGCGACACGGCATCCCGCGATATCTACGCTCTGACGATGCGGGAGGTTCCCCCACCGCGCGTCAGACTTCTATATCGCACAACTCGTACCGGCAGGCTTCCGACCTACCGGCCGCTCCTGCGCGTTATGGACCTGTTACATACACGACCGCCCGACCGCCGAGAGAGGGATTTCGGTACCGGCTCGGTCTCTGAAAGGACGCGACCGAGGAG
>JALYKF010000056.1 GCA_030774905.1 Chloroflexota bacterium | reverse complement strand
GGAAGCTCAGGTCCGGATCGACCGGGCCGATCGTGCGCATCGCGCCACTCGGGAGGTCGACGGCGACGACCGAGCCACCGCGCCGTGCGATGAGCTCGTGGGGCCCGCTCCAGCCGAAGATCATCTGAATGTCGAGCTCACGCAGGGTGCCGTTCGACGCGATGAGCGCGCTGAAGATCGGAGTGCTCGGACCGGTCGCCATGAGCACGGCGCTCTTCCCGTCCGGCGCGGCGAGGACGCCGTACCCCATGTGGCGCGCGTTCAGCTCGGTCGCATCGGTCGTCACGCCGGCAAGATCGGCGATCCGGTACACGGGGTAGTAGTCGGCGCCCGGGCGGTAGTAGAGGAGGTGCCGGTCGTCGAGCCATCCGGCCGGCGCGGCGGTCGACGATGGGTCGACCGTCACGACGGCTGTCCCGTCCTGCGAGGCGATCTTGAGGCCCGTCCCATCGACGACCGTGATCGACCGGGCGTCGCTCGTCCAGTACACCAAGCCACCTGGGCCGTAGAACGGAGCGGGCACGCCGAGCCGCGTGATCCGGTTGTTCACTCCGAGGAGCGCGAACTCGGTCGGGCCGGTCAGATCGCGGCCGCCTGATTTGGCGACCCTGATCAGCACTGCCGATGAATCGGGCAGCCAGCCTTCCGCGTGGCTGCTCTCGCCAGTGAGGCACGCGACTGCGCGGCCGGTCAGGTCGTACACGAAGGTTTCCGATGCGTCGACCTCGATGAAGCGTCCGTCGGGCGACAGATGCACGTTCATGCTTCCGGGCAGCCGGAGCACCGAGGCCACGCCTGCCGGGCGTATGTCCGGCGAAGCGGTCGGGGTCGGCTGGGGGCACAGCCCGATCGGCGGCGTCGGTGGAGGGGTTTGCCGCTGCGGCGAGGCGAACGGCGGCACCGGCAGCGTAGGGATCGAGGTGGGGGTCGAGGTCGGCGGGGCGCTGATCGGCGGCGTCGCCGACGCGGAGGCCACGAGCGCGGGCGACGGCGACGATGCCGCGACGTTCGGCTCGCTCGTCCGTGCTTCACGCAGGCGCACGCCCGCGAAAACGGCGGAGATGGAGACGAGCAGGACGGCGATCGAGATCGCGATCGAGCGGAGGATGCGCATCATCTGTATGACGCGCGACGGGCGCCAGATGTTGCGTGGTTACCCGAGCTTGTAGCCCACTCCCCTGACGTTCGCGGGGACCGGTGCACCGGCGGCCTCGAGCTTGGAGCGGAGCCGGGCCAGGTGGGCCTTCAGCCACTCGGGATCGGGATCGCGCTCGTCCGGCCAGCCGGCGCGCAGCAGGGCCTTGCGGTCGACGAGCTCGCCTGGTCGCGTCGCGAGCGCAGCCAGGAGCCGGAACTCCGTCGGCGTGAGCGGCAGCTCTTCGCCTCGCATCCGCGCACTGTGGGCGCGCGCGTCGATGACCAGTCCGCCGATGTCGGTGGCCGACGCCGGCCCGGTGTTCCGCGGCGCTCGGCGCAGCAGCGCGCGCACGCGGGCGAGGAGCTCCTTGCGGCCGAACGGCTTCTCGAGGTAGTCGTCCGCGCCGAGGTCGAGGAGCTTCACCCGCTCGTCCTCGCCCTTTTCGCCGGTGAGCATGAGGATCGGCGTCGGCGCCACCGCCCGGATGCGCCGGCAGATCTCGTCGCCGCTCATCTTCGGTAGCCGCCGGTCCAGGATCACGAGGTCGGGCAGCTCCTCGGCGTGACGCCGGAGCGCCGTCTCGCCGTCGTACGCCGTGAGCAGGTCGTAGCCCTCTGCCCCGAGCAGCGACGCGACCATGCCCACGAGCGCGCGATCGTCATCGACGATGAGGACGCTCGTCATCGATCCTCACCGCGCGCGAGGGGGACGCTGAACGCGAACACGCTCCCCCGCTCGCTATCCGGCCGGTCCTCGTACCAGAGCGAGCCGCCCTGGGCTTCCGCGACGCGGCGGCACGAGAACAGCCCGATGCCCGCGCCGGAGATCTCGTCGGAGCCTAGCCGGACGAACGGCTCGAAGATCCGCCGCCGGTCCTCGGGTGACACGCCCGGTCCTTCGTCCGCCACGCGAACGATCGCGCGATCCTTGTCCTTCGCCACGGACACGGTGATCGCCGTGCCGCCGGGCGCGTACTTCGTCGCGTTGTGCACGAGCCCCGCGACGACCTCGGCGGTGCGGCGCTTGTCGCCGCGGGCCCACAAAGGCGCGCCAGCGCGCGGGCCGCGGAGGGTGTGCTTGCGGGCCATCGGGGCCATCTCGCGGACCGCGGAGCCGAGCCCGGCGCGCAGGTCGAACCGCGTTCGGCGCACGTTGATGTCCGGCCGATCGTCCTTGACCGACGCGAGGATCCGATCCACCAGCTGATCAAGGCGTTCGACCTGCGCGGTCGCCTCGGCCAGGGGCAGGTGATTGCCGTTCTTGCTCTTGCGAGTCTGCTCGGCGAAGAGGTCGAGGTACCCGCGCACCACGGAGAGCGGCGTGCGCAGGTCGTGCGTGACCACGGCGACGAAATCGGACCGCGCGCGATCGAGCTCGCGG
>JALYKF010000055.1 GCA_030774905.1 Chloroflexota bacterium | reverse complement strand
ACCACGACCGGCGTCATCCGCCTTCGCGCGATGGTCGCCGAGGGCGTCCTCGCGTATCCGATCATCGCGGTGAACGAGGCCCGCACCAAGCACATGTTCGACAACCAGTACGGCACCGGTCAGTCGGTGATCGACGGCCTGCTGCGCGCGACGAACATCCTGATCGCCGGCAAGACTGCGGTCGTCGCGGGCTATGGCTGGGTCGGGCGCGGCGTCGCATCACGGTTCCGCGGCATGGGCGCGAACGTGATCATCGTCGAGGTCGACCCGCTCCGCGGGCTCGAGGCCGCGATGGACGGCTACCTCGTCATGCCGATCGCGGAGGCCGCGAAGCGCGGCGACATCTTCATCACGACGACCGGCAACCTGAACGTCATCGGCGCCGCGCACTTCCCGACGATGAAGGACGGCGCGATCGTGGCGAACGCCGGACACTTCAATGACGAGATCGAGATCCCCGCGCTCGAGAAGCAGTCGAAGGGCAAGCGGACCGTCCGCACGTTTGTGGAGGAGTACAGCCACGAGAACGGGAAGAAGATCTTCCTGCTCGCCGAAGGCCGTCTCCTCAACCACGCCGCGGCGGAGGCCAACCCGGCTGCCGTGATGGACATGAGCTTCGCCAACCAGGTGCTGTCCATCGAATACTTGCTCACGCAGGGCAAGGCCCTCAAGCCGGACGTGTACGCCGTCCCGGCGGACCTGGATGCGCTCATCGCCCGCTTGAAGCTCGAGGCGATGGGGATGAAGATCGACACGATGACCGAGGCGCAGAAGACCTACGCCAACTCCTGGCAGGCCGGGACCTAGATGACTCTCAGCTTCATGCGGGCCGACAAGGTCCTGTTCTCGAGCGAGTCGGTGACCGAAGGCCATCCCGACAAGCTCTGCGACCAGGTCTCCGACGCGGTGCTCGACGCGCTCCTCGCCAAGGACCCGATGTCGCGCGTCGCGTGCGAGACGGCGACGACCACCGGCACCGTCCTCGTCGCCGGTGAGATCACGACGACCGCGTACGCGGACGTCATCGGCATCGTCCGTGATGTCGTGAAGGACATCGGGTACACGAATGCGCACTACGGATTCGACTACGAGACCTGCGGCGTCCTCACCGCGATCAAGCCGCAGTCGCCCGACATCGCGCAGGGTGTGGACCACGCCGGCGACGACCGCGCGGAGCTTGGCGCCGGGGACCAGGGAATGATGTTCGGCTTCGCCGTCGACGAGACGCCGGAGCTCATGCCGCTGCCGATCACGCTCGCCCACGCTGTCGCGAAGCAGCTCGCGAAGTCACGCAAGACCGGCGAGCTCAAATACCTGCGCCCTGACGGCAAGAGCCAGATCACGGTCGAATATCACAAGGGTCAGCCGAAGCGCGTGCACACGGTCGTCGTCGCGACGCAACACGACGACGGCATGGACGTCGAGCAGATCCGCCGCGACGTCAAGGATGCCGTCGTCCGCGCCGCGATCCCGGGAAACCTGCTCGACAACGACACGCGCTACGTCATCAACGGCACCGGCAAGTTCGTTATCGGCGGGCCGATGGGGGACGCCGGCCTCACCGGCCGCAAGATCATCGTCGACACGTACGGCGGCTACGCCCCGCACGGCGGCGGCGCGTTCAGCGGCAAGGACGCGACCAAGGTCGACCGGTCCGGCGCGTACGCGGCGCGCTACGTCGCGAAGAACATCGTCGCCGCGAAGCTCGCGCGCCGCTGCCAGATCCAGATCGCGTACGTGATCGGGGTGGCGAAGCCGGTCTCGCTCAACGTCGAGACGTTCGGCACCGGGACCGTCGACGACGAAGTGATCCGCCGGCTCATCGACGAGCACTTCGACTTCCGGCCGCAGGCGATCATCGACCGCTTCGGCCTTCGTCGGCCGATCTTCCGCCAGACCGCGGCCTACGGCCACTTCGGCCGTCCGGACCTCGACCTCCCATGGGAGAAAACCGACCTCGCTGAAACCTTCGCGCGCAGTGCCGGGAGCAGAAAAGCCGCCGTCTAGCGGCGCTTGGCCCCTTGCTTGCATGGGTGGTGAGCAAGACCTCGCAAGGGGGCATTGCTATGGCACTCGAAGTTGTCGTGCGCCCGACGGGAACGTCCTGGGGCGCGGTCCTCGATGGGTGGCTCGCGACCGTTGGCGTCGCGGCGATCCTCACTCCGATCATCGGTCTGGTGCTTGCGGGGTACTCGACGCGTGGGTTCGTCTCGACCGTCCCGATCCTCCTGGCCGTGGGCCTCTCATACCTGATCGGCGGCTACGTCGCCGGGCGGATGGCGGGGTACCGCACGAGCTGGCACGGGATGACGGTCGCGTTCTTCGGACTGTTCGTCGTGCTCGCACTGCTTGTCATCGACATCGCGTTCGCGCTGGGCGTCTTTGGTGCGACAAGCTCGCGGCTCGTGCAGATCATGCCGACCGTGCTCGGCGTCTCGCTGTACCAATCCGCTGAGACGTTCGCCTTCGGCGGCGTGCTCGGCGTCCTCATCGCTGTCTTCGCCGGATGGCTCGGCGGTCTCCTGGCTCCGTCCCGGATCATGACCGCTGTCTCGGCCACGACCGCCCCGGACGCTGAATCGGCCGACGTGGAAGAGCGCACCGTGACCACCGCCGAAGTGCACCGGCCGCGCGAGCGGTACCGGCTCCTCCCAAGCCCCGGCCTCAAGGGCGGCGAGCGCGTCGAGCGCGTCGAGCGCGTCGAGGACGTCCAGGACGTCCAGGACGTCCAGGACGTCCAGGACGTCGACGACGTGCCCGAGGTCGAGCGAACGGAGCGCGTCGACCGCATCTAGGCCGTTTTCCGCCCGCGAAATCCTGAACCGCGCGGCTACCCCGGACGTATCCTCCAGCAGACCTCGGAAGGTCATGGGGGTGAGCGCATGGCTCGCACGATCTCTCGCGCGATGGCGATCCTCGCGGCCCTGGCGATCGTCCTTGGAGCGTGCACCGGTACAACGTCCGGCGGCCCGAGCGGGTCGGCTGCGACGGGTGCGAAGGCCGCCTACGGCGGCTCGGTGACGTTCGCGATGAACTCGGACATCAGCAACATGGACCCGATGCTGTCCGGCCTGTTCGTCGACCGGCACCTCATGTACGCGATGTACGACTCGCTCGTCCGTGTGACGCCGAAAGGCGAGATCATCCCGTGGCTGTCCGCCCTGCCGACCGTGTCGGCGGACGGCAAGTCCTACACCTTCAAGCTCCGCACGGACGTGAAGTACCACGATGGCGCGACGTTCGACGCGGAGTCCGTGAAGTGGAACCTCGATCGCTACCGTCTCACGAAGGAATCGCTGCGGCTCGGTGAGCTCGCTCCCGTCGATTCCGTGACCGTCGTCGATCCGGCCACGGTCCGCGTGGACCTGAAGACTGCGTCGGCGCCGTTCCTCTCCGTGCTCGTCGACCGCTCGGGCATGATGCTGTCGCGCAAGACCGTCGAGGCCGGCGGTGCCGACTTCACGCGCAAGGCATTCAACGCCGGGAGCGGTCCATTCATCCTCACCGAGGCGGTGAAGGACGATCACTACGCGTTCAAGAAGAATCCCGACTGGTGGGGCAAGGCGCCGAACGGCGAGAAGCTCCCGTACCTCGACACCGTGATCATCAAGCCGATCACCGACGGCGACGTTCGGCTGACGAACGTGCGCACCGGACAGGTCCAGGCGACGAACGCAGTCACCGGCAAGGACGTGCCGACGGTGAAGGGCGACTCGACGCTCGTGTATCAGGAGATCGCGGGCATCGGGTACAACAGCCTGGTCCCGAACCGCGCTGCGACGTTCATCTTTAATGAGCCGCGGTACATCAAGGCCGTCTCGCTCGCGATGGACCGCGCAGAGCTCCTCGCAAAAGGACCGGCCCAAGGCGTCGGCCAGGTCGCATACGGGCCGTACGCGCCATCACACTTTGCGTTCGATGCGGGCTTCAAGCCCTTCGAGAAGCCCGATGTCGCCGCGGCAAAGAAGCTCGTGACCGACGTGGGCAAGGGCGCGTTGAAGTTCGAGCTCCTCGTCTCCTCGGGTGATGCCGCGACGCTGCAATTCGCGCAGCTGCTCAAGGCGCAGCTCGAAAAGGCCGACATCACCATGGACATCAAGACCCTGCTGTTCAACGAGATCGTCACGTTGCAACAGCAGCACAAGCACCCGGGCATGACGCTCATCGGGTGGAGCGGCCGGATCGACCCGGACGGCAACACGTACGACTTCAACTACACCGGCCGCCCGAACAACGACTCGGCGTACTCGAACAAGGAAGTCGACTCGCTCCTCGACCAGACGCGCACGGCGCCCGACCAGGCCAAGCGGAAGGATCTCTTCCTGAAGGCGCAGCAGATCTTCGTGGTCGACGACCCATCGCGCATCTTCTACAGCTTCAACGCGGCCCAGCTCCTCACGGCGAAGGCCATTCAGGGCTTCTCGGTGTTCCCTGACCAGCTCCCACGGTTCGAAACGGTCTGGGTGCAGAAGTAGCCTCGATCGGGCAATGAGAGCGGAGGCGGCGGAGTGACCACATACATCCTCCGCCGCCTCTTGCTCATGATCCCCGTCGCCCTTCTCGTCACGATCGGCATCTTCGTCATCATCCGCATCGCGCCGGGAGATCCGGTGCTTACGTACGCCGGCGAGAACCCCGACCCGGCCACCATCGCGGCCGTCCGCACGCAGCTCGGGCTCGACCAGCCATTGCCCATCCAGTACGCGGCGTGGCTGTCACGCGCGGTCCAGGGCGACCTGGGCCGCTCCTTCCAGACGAAGCAGCGGGTCGTCGAAGCGATCATCGAACGGCTGCCCGTCACGCTCGAGCTCGGCGCCGCCGCGCTCCTGATCTCGGTGACGGTCGCGCTCGTCGTAGGCATCATCTCGGCGGTCAAGCGGAATTCGGTCATCGATCTCGTTACGACGAGCGTCACGCTCGCGGGCGTGTCGTTCCCGAACTTCTATCTCGGCCTGCTCCTCATTCTGCTGTTCGCCTATGTCGTGCCCGGCCACGTCTTGCCGCCAGGCGGATGGACGCCGTTCGCGACCGACCCCGGCGACAATCTGCGGCGGCTGATCCTGCCCGCGATCACCATCGCCACCGCGAGCCTCGCCGTGAATCTGCGGCAGGTGCGCTCGAGCCTGCTCGATGTGTTCGGCCAGGACTACGTGCGGACCGCGCGAGCCAAAGGCTTGCGCGAGCGCGCGGTCGTCGTCCGGCACGCGCTGAAGAACGCGCTCATCCCCGTCGTGACGATCATCGGCATTCAGGTGGGCGCGATCATCGAGGGCGCCATCATCACAGAGACGATCTTCTTCATCCCCGGCATCGGCCGCCTGGCGGTGCAGGCCATCCCGTCGCAGGACTATCCGATCGTCCAGGGGGTCGTCCTCGTGTCGGCGCTGTCGTTCATGCTGAGCACGCTCGTGGTCGACATCCTGTACGCGTTCCTCGACCCGCGGATCTCGTTCGGCGGAGCGGAAGC
>JALYKF010000054.1 GCA_030774905.1 Chloroflexota bacterium | reverse complement strand
GATTCAGCCTTGCCTCGCTGGCCACGCTCGTCCTGTACGCGAGCTACACCGAGTGGTGGGGCGGCCGGGTGTTCGGTGCGCGCTTCCTCGACGACCTGGCACCGATCTTCTTCACGGCGCTCGCGTGGGGCATCGGCCGTGGGATGCTCGACCGGGCAATCTGGCGCGGCCTGTTCTGGATCGGTGCCGCGTGGTCACTGGTCTTGTTCAACGCAGCCGCGCTCGTCTATGACCAGAAATGGGACACGACGCCGGTCAACGTGAACTTCCATCCCGAGAAGCTTCTCGACTGGAGCGATCCGCAGTGGCTGGCCGTGCTCCGTGCGCTCCCCGATGGCGGCGTGCGTGCCGCGGTGGCGCTCGCGCTCTCGCTGTTCATCGTCGGACTGCTGCTGCGCCTCGAAGGCGTATGGCCCCGGCGCCTATCGTCGAAGGCGTGACCACCGCGTTCCTGCTGTTCTTCGGTCCGGGCGGCGAGAGCCCGGTCGAAGCGCAGATGGATCGGATCCGGATCTCGATCGGCAGCGGGACGCTGCGCCGGGCGGCGACCGCGGGCTTCGCGCCGCTCATCGCCGTCACCGCGGACCCCGCCGGAGCGCGGGCCTTCGCGGCCGCGGGCGCCGAGCCCATCGCGCCCCGGACCGAGCCGTTCCACTTTGGTTCGGAGCTCAAGCGCATCGTGGACGAGCGCGGCATCGACCGCGTGTGCGCCATCGGCGCGGGCGCGGGGGCGCTGCTCACGGCGGGCGATCTCGGAGCCGTGCGTGACGAGCTCGAGCGCTCGCCGGCCCTCGTGCTGTCCAACAACTACTACTCAGCCGATCTCGTCGCGCTCACTCCGACCAGCGCCCTCGATGCGATCGAGCTGCCGGCCACGGACAATCCGTTGCCGCGGCTGCTGCACCAGCAGGCCGGCCTGCCGTCACGGCAGCTGCCGCGCTCGGCGGCGACGCTGCTGGATGTCGATACGCCGCCCGACGCGACGGTCCTGTTGCGGCACCCGCACTGCCCGCCCGAGCTGCAGTCCGTCGGCGCATTCGAGGCGGAGCTCGGCCCGCGCGTCGACGCGCTCATGACGCTCGTCACCACGGCGGAGCGCGAGCTCCTCGTCGCGGGCCGCGTGGGCGCGCCGGTCTGGTCGTACCTGGAATCACAGACCGCGTCCCGCGTGCGCATGCTGGCGGAGGAGCGGGGGATGCAGGCGGCCGGCCGGGACGCGGAAGGCACCGCCCGCACCGCGCTCGGATTCCTGTACGAACAGGTCGGCGCGCGCGACTTCTTTGCGCGCATGCGCGAGCTCGGTGACGGCATGCTGTTCGACTCGCGCGTCCTGTTCGCGCATCTCGGCTGGCGCCCGAGCGCGCCGGATCGGTTCTCGTCGGATCTGTTCCAGCCGGAGACGATCGAGCACGCGGGAGTGCGCGAGTTCACGACCGCCGCGCGCGACGCCGGCTTCCCCGTGCTCCTCGGCGGCCAGACGCTAGTCTCGGGGGTGCTCTGGACGATGGTCGATGCAGCGTGGGCCGGCCACCCGGCGCAGTGAGGCTCTTCGACCACCACATTCATTCCACCCGCTCCGACGGCACGGTCTCGCTCGACGATCGGGCGAAGAGCGTCGAACTCCGTCCGCATGGGGTGAGCGATCACTATCCCTGGCCTGGTGGCATGCAGACCGATGACGACATCCGCCGCTACTTGGACGATGCCGCTCGGCTCGGCCTGCGCGTGGGCATCGAGTACGACCTTGGGGCGGCGCCCCCGCTCGCGCGCTCGACCCACGACGCACTCGACTACGTCATCGGGTCGGTGCATCAGCTGACCATCGACAAGAAACGGTTCGGCTACGACCTCGCGGGCGCGCATCTCAAGGGGCGTACCGCGCCGCCTTATTCGGAGGCGCTGCGCTTCGCCGACCCGGACCTGCAGCGCCGGGTGCTCGAGCAGCATCTCGCGCTCGTGCGGGAAGGCATCCTGGAGACCGGTATCGACATCGTCGGCCACCCGACGATGTCACCGCTCGCGGCGCTGGGCGATCCGGAGTCCGGCTACCCGGTCGAGTGGCAAGAGCGGCTCATCGCACTCTGCGCGGAACACGGTGTCGCGATCGAGATCAACGAGGCCTACCGCGTGCCCCACCGGGCGTTCCTCGTGCGCGCCCACGCCCGTGGCGTGCGGTTCTCGGTCGGATCGGACACCCACTTCGCGCTGCTCCCGTTGGACCGGACCGAAGCCATGATCCGTGAGGCCGGCGTGGAGCGTGCGCCGTTCCTCGATGGGCGGCGGGCTCAGGAAGGCGTGTCTACCGTCACGAGCTCGTAGAGGAGGATGGCGACGGCCGCCGCCAGCAGGAGGTGCACGCCGTTGCCACCGACGTCGACCGCGAGCGCCACGAACCACGCCACCACCAGCGCGGCCACGACGATCCACCGGATCCGGCGGCCCAGCGCGCTGCTCATTGGGCTGAACGGTAGCGGGTACACTTGAGTCTCCTCGAGACTCGCCAGGAGGGGAGCCGTGTTCCGGGGTCTATCCGTCTACACGGGCAACGCCCATCCGCGGTTCGCCGAAGACATCTGCCGCCACCTCGAGATCCCGCGCGGGCAGGCGGACGTCTTCAAGTTCGAGAACGACGAGATCTTCGTCAAGATCAATGAGAATGCCCGCGAGCACGATGTGTTCATCGTCCAGTCGCTCGTCGGCCCTTCGGTCAGCGACGCCATCATGGAGCTCCTGATCATGATCGACGCGTTCAAGCGCGCTTCGGCGGGGCGGATCACCGCGGTCATGCCGCAGTTCGCCTACGGACGCAGCGACAAGAAGGACCAGCCGCGCGTGCCGATCACGGCGCGCCTGCTCGCGGACCTCGTGAGCGTCGCGGGCGCCGACCGCTTCCTCACCATGGATATGCACCAGATGCAGATCCAGGGGTTCTTCAGCATCCCCGGTGACGAGCTCTCGGCCCGCAGCATCCTGGTCGAGTACCTCCGCCAGATCGTCCAAGCCAAGCCGGAGGACACCGCGCTCGTCGTGCCGGACCTCGGCTACGCCAACGCCGCGCGGCGGATCGCCGAGCTCCTCGGCATCCCGCTGGTCTTCATGCAGAAGACGCACCGCGACAACAGCGGCAACAGCGAGATCGTCGGGGTCATCGGCGACATCGACCGCAAGCGGGCGATCATCATCGACGACGAGATCGACCGCGGCACGACGGTGCTCAACACCGTCGCGATCCTGCAGCAGCACGGCGTGTCCGAGATCTACGCCGCGTGCACCCATCCGACGTTCTCCAACGACGCCGCCGAGCGGCTGTGCGCCAGCGGCATCAAAGAGCTCATCTGCACCGACACCGTCCCCCTGAAGCCCTCAGCCCGCAATCTCCCGCAGCTTCGCGTGCTGTCCGTCGCGCCACTGTTCGCGGAGGCGATCCGTCGCATCCACGAGGGCGAATCGGTCGGCGCGCTGTTCAACCCGCCGGGGATGCAGCTGCCGCTGCAGGTCACCTAGCGGTCGCGAAATGAGCGTCCTCACCAAGCTCTTCGGCCTCGTCGACAGCAACGAGGGAGAGGTCCGCCGGCTCCGCAAGGTCGTCGATCAGGTCAGCGCCCTGAAGGCCGAGACCGCCGCGCTGTCCGACGACGAGCTGCGCGGCCGCACGGCATCGTTCCGCGAGGAGCTCGCCGCAGGCAAGACGCTCAACGATGTGCTGCCCAAGGCCTTCGCTGCCGTCCGTGAGGCCGGCACCCGCACGCTGAAGCAGACGCACTTCGACGTCCAGCTCCTCGGAGGCATCGGGCTCCATCGCGGCCACATCGCCGAGATGAAGACCGGCGAAGGCAAGACCCTCGTGGCCTCGCTCGCCCTGTACCTCAACGCGCTCGAGGCGAAGGGCGCCCACCTCGTCACGACGAACGACTACCTGGCGAAGACGGGTGCCGGCTGGATGGCCCCGATCTACCACGCCCTCGGCATGACCGTGAGCTACATCGCCCACGACAAGAGCGCCGTGTACGACCCGAGCGTCACCCTCGACGAACTCGACCCGCGGCATCAGCACTGGCGCGACATCACGCGCCGCGAGGCGTACCTGGCCGACATCACGTACGGGCAGAACAGCGAGTTCGGATTCGACTACCTGCGAGACAACATGGTCATGGACCTGGCCGAGGCGGTGCAGCGTGAGCTGCACTTCGCCATCGTCGACGAGGCCGATTCGATCCTGATCGACGAGGCGCGCACGCCGCTCATCATCAGCTCGCAGGCCGAGGACGCTTCACAGCTCTACTACTCGTACGCGCGCGTGGCCGCCCGTCTCGTCGAGGCGGAGGACTACATCCTCGAAGAGAAGCATCACGCCGCGACCCTCACCGAGGCCGGGATCGAGAAGGCCGAGAAGCTGCTCAACCGCGCGAACCTCTACGAGGGCGATGTGTCGGCCGTCCACTACCTCGACAACGCGCTCAAGGCGAAGGCGCTGTACCACAAGGACAAGGAGTACATCGTCACGCCGGCGAACGAGATCGTGATCATCGACGAGTTCACCGGCCGGCAGATGCCCGGCCGCCGCTGGAGCGACGGTCTGCACCAGGCCGTCGAGGCCAAGGAAGGCGTGAAGATCCAGCAGGAGACCCGGACGCACGCCACGATCACGATCCAGAACTACTTCCGGATGTACACAAAGCTCGCCGGCATGACCGGTACGGCCGCCACCGAGGCCGAGGAGCTGTTCAAGGTCTACAAGCTCGAGGTGACCCAGATCCCGACGAACCGGCCGATGGTCCGGCAGGACCTGAAGGACCTCGTCTACCGCACCGAGCAGGGCAAGTGGGACGCGGTGATCGCCGAGGTCGGCGAGCGCAACAAGAAAGGCCAGCCGGTGCTCATCGGCACCACGTCCGTCGACAAGTCGCAGACCCTCTCCGACGAGCTCTCCCGCAATGGCATCAAGCACGACGTGCTGAACGCGAAGAACCACGAGCGCGAGGCCCTCATCATCGCGGGCGCCGGGCAGCGCGGCGCGGTCACGCTGTCCACGAACATGGCCGGCCGCGGCGTGGACATCCTGCTCGGTGACGGCGTGCGCGAGCTCGGTGGCCTGCACGTCATCGGCACGGAGCGGCACGAGGCCCGGCGCATCGACAACCAGCTTCGGGGCCGCGCCGGCCGGCAGGGCGACCAGGGCTCCTCGCGCTTCTATGCGTCGCTCCAGGACGAGCTCATCCGCATCTTCGCCTCCGAGCGGATCGCCGGCCTCATGGACCGGCTCGGATTCGACGACTCGGCACCGATCGAATCGGGCATGGTCACCGGCGCAATCACCCAGGCGCAGGTGAAGGTCGAAGGACGCAACTTCGACATGCGCAAGCGCGCCCTGGAGTTCGACGACGTCCTGAACAACCAGCGCAACGTCATCTACGGCGAGCGGCACAAGATCCTCGCCAAGGGCGACGTCCGCGAGACCGTCCTCGACTACCTGCACGACGCCGCGGCTGACCTCGTGGACATCAGCGTGTCGTCGTCGGACCCCGAGGACTGGGATCTCGCGACCCTGGCGACCGCGCTTGGCCCGCTGCTCGGCCGCAGTGATGACCTCACCACGGACACGTTCAGCGGCATCGAGACGCGCGAGGACCTCTCGACGAAGGTCGGCGACCTGGTCGACGAGAC
>JALYKF010000053.1 GCA_030774905.1 Chloroflexota bacterium | reverse complement strand
TCCCGCAAGCCGGGACGCGAGCTGCGCGGCCACGCGCTCCCCGTCTCGGCGCACGCGCGCGAATCGCGGGCGCATGTCGAGGTCGTGCACCGCGTCGATCGAGCAGCCGCAGATCGAGTCGTGCGGGTGGTTCTCGAGGAGCGTCCGCCACAGCGACCGAAGCGTCTCGCGCTCGGCGCCGCCGGCGAACGCGTTGAGCGGCTCGCACTGCTCGAGGAGGAGCCGCTCGCACGCCGCGTTTTCCTGTTTGATCCACACGCGGGTGGAATTGACGCCGCGGAGGATCGGCCGGTACTTGCCGGACACCATCTCGCCGTGGAAGACGCCGCGCGGCGCGGGGAGCGCGGCGACGAACTCTTCGAGGGTCGAGATCGCGGCCGTCGTGCGGGGCGCGACCTGCGCGATCGCGTCCACCGCCTCGGGCAGCGACTCGAACGCCGCGGTGTGGTCCGTCCCGACCATGAACAGGAGCGCGTTCCCCGCGGCGTACGGCGCGGTCCGATCCATGATCCGCGGCAGCATCCGCCGGACCCGGCGGCGCACGTCCGTCACCGGGTTCACGCCCTGTGCGACGAGCGGCAGCGCGTTGTCGTAGTGCGCCACTTGATGCGACGCCAGCACCCGGTCGCCCGACGGCGCTTCCCACTGGAACTCGCTGCCGAGCTCCTCGCCCTCGTCCCCCACGCCGCGCGCGAAGACGTACGAGCCGTACCCGAAGCCGCGGAGCACCTGCGGGAGCTGCGCGGGGTGACCGAAGGGATCGGCGACATACGCGACGCGCGATGCGCGTCCGAACGAGCCGGCGACGCGCAGCCCCTCCTGCAGATTCCGCACGATCGATTCACCGGAGACGAGCAGCAGATCGGCGAGCACGTACCACGGGCCGACCAGGAGCCGGTCCGCTCGCACGAGCGCCTCGATGCGCGGCCGGTCCGCCGGACGGACGGCCAGGTGGTCTTCGAGCGGGATCGTCTGACCGTCGAAGGTGAAGGAGCGGAACAGCGGCTCGCGCTCGAGGAGGTCGAGCAGCGATCCGACCATCGGCACGAGCCGCGCGCGGAACTGCTCGAAGCGCTCGTACCACTCGCGATCCCAGTGGGTGTGGGGCACCACGAACACTCGCCACGGGTACATCCGGAGGAGCCACGCGACGATCGGGGGCGCCATCAGCCCGCAGACCGTCCCGACGATCGCGCCTGCGAGCGCATCGACCGGGTAGTGCACGCCGACGAAGACCCGTGACAGACCGACCGCGAACGCGAGGAGCAGCGCGAACGGCCGGAACCGCGGGAAGCACTGGCCGAACGCGACCGCCGCGCCAAAGGCCAGGGCGGTGTCGCCGGACGGGAATGAATAGGACGACGGCGGCGGGATGATCGGCGCGAGCGCATCCGGGACCGATAGGAAGGGACGGGGCCGCTGCACGATGCGCTTGATCGTCTCGGCGGCCGCCCACCCGAGCACGAGTCCGATGAACACCGTCAGGGCGACCCACAGGCCGCGGCGGCCGCCCCGGGTGCGCCACATCACGATCGCGAGCAGCCACCACTGCAGGCCGAAGAAGTTGAGGTAGGTCACGACGATCGCGACCACCGCGATGAACGGGTTGCGCGCCGCGACGATCGCTGAGTACAGGCGCGCGTCGAACGCGAAGAGCTGGTCCATCAGCGCGTGCGGACGTGCCGCCAGATGAACAGGCCCACGCCGAGGACGATCACGGCGGCGACGATGTAGTCCAAGCCCTTGAGCGAGTGCTTGATGTCGACCCAGTGCTCGCCCAGGACCACGCCGCCCCAGACGAGGAGCATGACCCACGGGATCGCCCCAAGGACCGAGAACACGATGAACCGCCACAGCGGCATGTGGGCGATGCCCGCAGGGACCGAGATGAACGTGCGCACGATCGGGAGCATTCGCGAGAAGAAGACGGTCGCATCACCCCATCGCCTGAAGTGGCGATCGGCGGCGTCGAGGTCGTGCATCGAGATGAGCACGTAGCGGCCGTAGCGCTCGAGGAGCGGGCGGCCCCCGTACGCGCCGACGGCGTACGCGACGAGCGATCCGAGGGTGTTCCCGACCACACCCGCAACGACCGCACCCCAGTACGACCACGGCGCGCCGGTCAGCGGCTCCGGGATGCCGCGCGCGACGGAGAACCCGGCGAATGGGAGGATGAGCTCGCTCGGGATCGGGATCGCGGCGCTTTCGACGGCCATCGCGAGGAGCACGCCCAGGTAGCCGAACGCGGCATACGCGCGTTCGAGCAACGGGAGGACATACGCGTCGATCGCCTCGAGCACATCGGTATCATCGGGCACCCGGAAGCGGGGCGGGGCCGGGAAGAACAACGGCAAGGGGATGCCCATGCGCGAAACGACCGCTTCGGCCCTCGACGACCGCCTCCGCGTCGGCGTGTCGCGCGTCCGGAGCGCGGACCTCCTCGTTGGGATCCCGAGCTTCAACAACGCCGGGACCGTGGCCCACGTCGCGAAGACCGTGGCCGCGGGCCTGCGCGCGCACTTTCCCGACGCGAGCCCGGTCATCGTCAACGCCGACGGCGGCTCGAAGGACGGGACGAGCGAGGTCATCGCTGCATCGACCGACGGGCTGCCCACGATCACCGGCGCGTACATCGGTCCGCCGGGCAAGGGCTCCGCGTTCCGCGCCATCTTCGAGGTGGCGACCCAGCTCGGGGTCGAGGCCTGCGCCGTCGTCGACAGCGATCTGCGGAGCATCACGCCGGAATGGATCAAACGGCTGATCTCGCCGATCAAGAGCGGCGCCGCGGACTACGTCACACCGCTGTACGCGCGGCACAAGTTCGACGGCACGATCACGAACAACGTCGCGTATCCGCTCACCCGCGCGCTCTACGGGCTCCGGCTTCGCCAGCCGATCGGCGGTGAGTTCGGCTTCAGCCCCGACCTGGCACGCGACTTCCTCGACGGCGCGGCGCTCGGAGGCGCCAACGTCTGGGACACGGACGTCGCGCGCTTCGGCATCGACATCTACATGACGACGACGGCGCTCGTGCGCGGGAAGCGCATCGTCCAGGCGTTCCTCGGCGCGAAGATCCACGATCCAAAGGATCCGGGGGCGGACCTCGCTCCGATGTTCACGCAGGTCACGAGCACGCTGTTCCGGCTCGCGATCGCGAACCCGGACCGGTGGAAGGACGTTCGTAGCTCCAAGGCCGCCGCGATCGTCGGCTCCATCGACCCGGTCGAGCCCGAAGCAGTGAACGCGAGCGTCGCGATCCTGCAGCAGAAATACGCCGCCGGCCGCACGGAGCATCAGCGCACGTGGGACGAGATCCTGTCCGAGCCGGTGCCCGATCGCATCGACGACCGCTCGTGGGCGCGCATCGTGTACGACTTCCTCCTCGCGGCGAAGAAGCGTCCCGACGAGACGCAGCGGTACGTGGGGGCGCTCGTGCCCCTGTACTTCGCGCGCGTGGCGAGCTTCATCGACGAGGCCAAGGACCTTGGGACGGACGACGCCGAACAGCTGGTGGAGCGCCAGGCCACCGTGTTCGAGGATTCGAAGAGAGCGATCGTCGCCGCCTGGTGAGCGTCTCCATGAAGGAGGACAGCCTCGTCCTCGTGTCCGAGGACGACGGCAGCCTCCCTATCGGCGCCACCTCGGCGCTCGGTCTCTACTACCACGACACCCAGTTCCTCTCCGGCTTCTCGCTGCGGATCAACGGCCAGGCACCGGCGCTCCTCTCGGCGAACACCGAGCAGAACTACGTCGGCGCGTTCCAGCTGGCGAACCGCCCGGCCACGCTCGACGACGGGTCGATCCTCCCCTCTCAGTCGCTGTCCGTCCGTCGCACCCGGTTCCTCGCGGACGGGCTCCGCGAGCGGGTCGGCATCCTGAATTGCAACCCCGGCAAGGTGCGGCTGCGCATCGAGCTCGGGTTCGACGCGTCGTTCGCCGACATGTTCGCCGTGCGCGGCTACCGCGACCTGCCGAAGAACGCGGAGGCGACGGCGATCGAGGTCATCCCGAGCGGGATCCGGTTCCACCGGCTCGGCCGGGACGGCGTCCGGCGGACGACGGACGTGACCATGCGCCCCGCGCCGGACCGTATCGATGGACACACGTTCCTGCTCGAGCGCGAGCTCGCGCCGCAGGAGATCGTCACGTACGAGCTCGCGATCGTGCCGCGCGAGGACGGCGCGGGCGCCGCACCGGCCCCGCGTGATTTCGACGAGGCGCTCGACGCCTTGAACGCCCGCTACCGCCGGTTCCTGCGCAGCTGCACGGATTTCTCGACGAGCTCGGAGTCCCTCGACGAGGAGCTCATCCTGCGCAGCGCGCTCGACCTCCGCGCCCTCATCGACACCGAGGACACCGGGTTGTACGTGACCGCCGGCATCCCCTGGTACGCCGTGCCGTTCGGGCGCGATGGGCTCATCGCCGCGTACCAGACCCTCGCCTGGAACCCCGACATCGCGCGCGGGACGCTGCGCCTGCTGGCGCGCTTTCAAGGGACGAAGGTCGACGCGTTCACCGAGGAGGCGCCGGGGAAGATCTTCCACGAGCTCCGCCGCGGCGAGCTCGCGCGGCTTGGCGAAGTGCCCCACCGCCCGTACTACGGGACGGTCGACGCGACGCCGCTCTTCGCGATGCTCTTCGCCGAGACGGTGAAGTGGACCGGTGACCGCGTGCTCTGGCGCGAGCTGCTGCCGAACGCAGAGCGTGCGTTGACATGGTGCGACACGTACGGCGACGCGGATGGCGACGGCTACATCGAGTACGGCGCGAGCCCGAGCGACCTTCGCAACCACGGCTGGAAGGACTCCCTGAGCTCGCTGTCCGACCCGGATGGCACGCTCTCCGTCCTGCCAGCGGCTCTCGTCGAGGCCCAGGCGTACGTGTACGCGGCGAAGCGCGGGCTCGCCGATCTCTACGCCATCGACGGCGACGCGGACCGGGCCGCGACGCTGCGCGCGGAAGCCGCCGCCCTCGCCGACCGCTTCGAGCGCGACTTCTGGATGGAGAACGAAGGCTGCTACGCCCAGGCGCTCGACGGCAACAAGAGACAGGTGCCGGCCGTGACCAGCAACGCCGGACATGCCCTCTGGGCCGGCATCGCGAGTCCCGATCGCGCGCGCCGGGTCGCCGAGCGGCTGATGGCGCCGGACATGTTCAGCGGCTGGGGCGTGCGCACGCTCTCGAGCACGTACCCGACGTACAACCCGATGAGCTACCACAACGGATCCGTGTGGCCGCACGACAACTCGCTCATCGCCCAGGGTTTCGTGCGCTACGGCTTCCGGGAAGAAGCGAACGCGATCGTGGAGGCCCTCATCGAGGCCGGCAAGCGGTTCCCGAACGCGCGACTCCCGGAGCTGTTCTGCGGGTTCCAGCGCGACCTGCGGTTCTCGTCGCGGCCGGCTGACTACCTCGTGTCCTGTATCCCGCAGGCGTGGTCGGCCGGAATGGTGTTCCTCTGCCTGCGCTCGCTCCTCGGCCTTGAGCCCGACCTCGAACGCCGGCGCGTGCTCGTCGATCCGGCGCTGCCGGTGTGGCTCGATCGCATCGAGGTGCAGCACCTCCGCGCGTACGACTCGCTCATCTCGTTCCGCGTCCGCCGCTCGGGCCGCAGCGTGACGGTCACCGGTGGCGGATCGCGTGTCGCGCGCGTGTCCGCGCCGGCCGGCGTGTGAGGCGCGCGAAGAAGCGCATCCTCCTGCTCCACTACACCGCACCCTCGGTCCTGGGCGGCGTCGAACGGATCATGGGCGTGCACGCTCGCGCGCTCCGCGATGCGGGTCACGACGTCGCGATCGTCGCGGGCCGCGGGAGCGCCCGGCCGATCCGGATGGTCCGTATCCCGGAGCTCGATTCGCGGCACCCCGCCGTCCTCCGCGACTTCACGGCGCTGGCGCACGGCGACGTCACCGCGGAGCACGAGCGCCTCGTCACGCGCATCGAGGCGAAGCTGCGGCCGCTCGTCGCACGCGCCGACCGCGTCGTCGTGCACAACGCCTTGACGCTGCACAAGAACGCCGCGCTGACGGAGGCGCTCGCGCGGACCGCGCGCGCGCACCCGGGCACCGTCGTCGCCTGGACCCACGATCTCGCATGGACGGACGCGCAGTACGCCGGGCAGCTGCACGAGGGCCGGCCCTGGTCGCTGTTCCGCACCGCGCTGCCGGGCGTCCAGTACGTCGCGGTGTCGGAGAAAGCGCGAGACGAGCTGGTCGCGCTCACGGGCATCGCGCGCGCAAAGGTGCGGGTCGTACCGAACGGCGTCGATCCGGCGAGCCTGCTCGGACTCTCCCCGGCGGGCGTCGCGCTCGCCGGGCGGCTCGGTCTCTTCGCCGCCGATCCGCTGCTCCTACTGCCGGTCCGCATGACCCGACGGAAGCGCATCGACGTCGCCATCGACGCCCTCGCGCGCCTGCGAGCCGGCTATCCGGGCGCGACCCTCGTCGTCACCGGCGGCCCGGGCGCGCACAACCCCGGGAACGCGGTGTACGCCCGCGAGCTCGCGGCGCGGGCCGGACCCGGTGTGCTGCTGCTCCACGAGCTCGGCGTCCGCGTGACCGATCGCGTCCTCGGCGATCTCTACGCCCTCGCCGATGCGCTCGTCCTGCCATCGGCGAACGAGGGCTTCGGCATCCCGGTGCTCGAGGCGGGCTGGCATCGCCTCCCGATCGTGTGCTCCGACATCCCGGCCCTCCGGGCCGTGGCCGGCGACGACGCGACGTACGTCGCGCCGGACGCGGATGGCGCGATGCTCGCGGCGGCGATCCGCGGGAGGCTCGAGACCGATCCGATCGCGCGGCTGCACCGGCGGAGCCGCGAGCACGCGTGGCCCAGGGTGCTGGCCGAGCACGTGCTACCTGCGATAGCGGGGATGGATCCATGAAGTGTCTCGTCGCGATCGTCGATGCCGCGCGCGACCGCGGACTGATCGAGGTCGCCGCGGCGCTCGCGGGCGCGGATGGCGAGATCGTCGTCGCCTCGGTCATCGAGGTGCCGGACGGCGACACCCTCGCCTCCGCGCAGCCGCAGGCGCGCGCCCGGCGCCGCGAGCTCATGACCCTCGCCGGCGCGCACAGCGTCCGTCCGCTCGTGACCGTCGCGCGCGTGGGTTGGGCCGCCATCGCCGAGGCCGCGCACGAGGAGCGCCCGGATCTCCTGCTCATCGGCTGGCGCCGGCCGGGCTGGGATTTCCTCGGCACGACGATCGAGGAGATCTTGCGCGAGCCGCCGTGCGACCTCGCGATCGTGAAGGGTCCGGCCGGCCGGGCGCGTCGCATCCTCGTGCCCGTGCGCGGCGGACGGTACGCCGAGCTCGCCGCGAAGCTCGGTGTCGATCTGGCCCGGGCGCGCAGCGGCACCGTCACGCTGCTGCACGTCGCGCCGGAGGACCGCACGACGCGGCGGACCGCGGCGACGCTCTACCAGCTCGTGGGCGAGCGCGCCTTCGACGAGCGCGTGGACGAGCTGCTTACGCGCGTCGGCGACGCCGAGCCGATCATCACCGACGAGCTCGAGCGGCACGACCTCGTGATCTTCGGCGCTAGCGGCGGGCCGCAGCCCCTCGGCCCGATCGCCCAGCGGATCATCGCCGAGGCGAAGGCGGCCATCGTCGTGCGCACGCGCACCCCGGTCGCGTCCACTGTCTTCCTCTCACCGACCCCGCTGCCGACGGATCGCGGCAGACGGAGCGTCGCCATCGGCGAGCTCGTCGACAAGTGGTTCGTCGAGAACACCTTCACGAGCGCGGAGTTCGCCGACCTTGGGGCGCTGCGGGCCCAGAAGGAGAAGCTCGGACTGCGGATCTCCGTCGGGCTGCCGACGCTGAACGAAGAGGCGACGATCGGGAAGGTCATCCACGCCATCCGCTCGCGGCTGATGGAGCGGTTCCCGCTCGTCGACGAGCTGGTCGTGATCGACTCCGACTCGACCGATGGCACCCGGGAGATCGCTCGCCAGCTCGGCGTGCCGGTCCATATCCATCAGCAGCTGCTACCCGAGATGGGTCCGGGGCGCGGGAAGGGAGAGGCGCTCTGGAAGAGCCTCTCGGTGCTGACCGGCGACATCGTCGTGTGGGTCGACACGGACGTGTCGAACTTCCATCCGAAATTCGTCTACGGCCTGCTCGGCCCGCTGCTCTTCCGTCCGGACATCGCGTTCACGAAAGCCTTCTACCGCCGGCCGCTCGATGTCGGCGGTGAGCTGCAGGCCACAGGCGGCGGCCGCGTGACCGAGCTCATGGCCCGGCCGATCCTCAACATGTTCTTCCCCGAGCTCTCCGGGATGATCCAGCCGCTCTCCGGCGAGCAGGCCGGGCGGCGTGCCCTCCTCGAGCGCCTTCCGTTCTTCTCGGGCTACGGCGTCGAGACCGGACTGCTCATCGACGTGCTGCGGCACTCGGGGCTCCGTTCGATCTCGCAGGTGGACATGAAGCAGCGCATCCACCGTAACCAGTCGCTCATGGCCCTCTCGAAGATGGCATTCGAGATCGTGCAGGTCGCGATGAAGCGGCTGGGCGAAGGCCGCGGCGAGCGGCTGCTCGATGACGCGAACCTGACGATGAAGCTCATCTCGCCGACGGCCGAGGGATTCCACCTCGAAGTGCAGGACATCGCGCTGGTCGAGCGGCCGCCGATGATCAGCGTCCCGTCGTACCGGGAGCGCCTCGCGCGCTAGCTGCTCAGCCGACCGGGACGGCCTGCTTCTTCATCTGGCCGAACGCCCGGTCGCGATCCTGTTTCGCGAGGACGCGCTTCCGAAGCCGGAACGCCTTGGGCGTCACCTCGAGCAGCTCGTCGTCCGCGAGGAACTCGATCGCGTCGTCGAGCGAGAGCGTCCGGATGCCGTCGAGCTTCGCGGCGATGTCCGAGTTGCTGCTCCGCATGTTCGTGAGCTGCTTCTTCTTGCAGACGTTGATCTCGAGGTCGCGCTCGCGGATGTGCTGGCCGACGATCATCCCCTCGTAGACCTCGATCCCCGGTCCCACGAAGAGCGTGCCGCGGTCCTGTGAGCCCGCGAGGCCGAACGTGGTCGTCTCGCCCGCTTCGAAGGCGATCAGCGAGCCGAGCTCGCGCGTGGCGATCGGGCCGGCGTGCGGCCCGTAGCCGGCGAACAGGGTGTTCATGACGCCCTGGCCGCGGGTGTTGGTCAGGAACGCCTGGCGGAATCCGAGGAGCCCGCGGGTCGGCACCTTGTACACGCAGTGCACGCTGCCGTCGTCGCGGTACTTCATGTCCTGGAGGATCCCGCGCCGCTGGCCGACGAGCTCGACGACGGCGCCAAGGCCATCCTGCGGCACCTCGACCTCGAGCTGCTCGTACGGCTCCTGCCGCTCGCCGTTCACGATCTTACTGATGACCTCGGGCTTCGACACCTGGAACTCGTAGCCCTCGCGGCGCATGGTCTCCACGAGGATCGCGAGGTGCAGCTCGCCGCGGCCGGAGACGAGCAGGGTGTCGGGTGTGTCGGTGTCCTCGACCTTGAGCGCGACGTCGCGCTCGAGCTCGGCGTAGAGGCGCTCGCGGATCTTGCGGCTCGTCACGAACGTGCCCTCGCGCCCGGCGAACGGCGAATCGTTCACCTTGAAGGTCATGCGCAGGGTGGGCTCCTCGACCCGGATCGGCGGCAGGGGCCGTGGATCGGCGGCGTCCGCGATGGTCTCGCCGATCGCGGCGTCGCCCACGCCGGCGATCGCGACGATGTCCCCCGCCTCGACTTCCTCGACCTCTTCGCGGTCGAGGCCATTGAACGTGAAGACGGCGGTCACCTTCGTCGACGCGAGCACCTTCCCATCGTGGTCGATGCGGACGACGCTCTGGCCGCGTTTCACCCGGCCACTCTGCAGGCGTCCGAGGACGATCTTGCCCTTGTAGTCGTCAAGGCTCGTCATCGTGGCGAGCAGCTGGGTCGGACCCTCCGGGTCCACGTCGGGCGGCGGGATCTCGCCGATGATCGCGTCGAACAGCGGCTCGAGCGTCGTCCCGATGTGCCGGTGATCGGTGCTCGCCGCTCCGATGAGCGCGTTCGTGTAGATGGTCTCGAACTCGGCCTGCTGCTCCGATGCGCCGAGATCGAGGAACAGATCAAAGGTCTCGTTCAGCACGTGGTTCGGCCGCGCGCTCGGGCGGTCGATCTTGTTCACGACGAGGATCGCGCGGTGCCCGCGCTGGAGGGCCTGGCGGAGGACGAACTTCGTCTGCGGCATCGGGCCGTCGACGGCATCCACGAGGAGCAGGACGCCGTCCACCATGTTCATGACGCGCTCGACCTCGCCGCCGAAGTCGGCGTGGCCGGGCGTGTCGACGATGTTGATCTTCGTCCCGCGGTACACGATGGCCGTGTTCTTGGCCATGATCGTGATCCCGCGCTCGCGCTCGAGCGCGTTGCTGTCCATGACGCGCTCGGCCACCTGCTGGTTCTCGCGGAAGATGTGGCTCTGCTTGAGCATGGCGTCAACGAGCGTCGTCTTGCCATGGTCGACGTGGGCGATGATCGCGACGTTCCGGATGTCAGTACGTGCTGTCACCTATCAAGGGTAAGGGGCACCTTCAGGATCGCAGTCCCCGAATGGATGGGATCGCCAGCGCGAAGAGACACAGGCCTGCGCCGATGAGACCGCCTCCTGCGAGCACCGCGGCCGGCCCGAACCGCTCCGCGAGCGCGCCGGCGGCCAGTGGTGCGATCGGCAGCAGGAGGATCGAACCGAATCCGTCGACGCTGCTCACCCGCCCGAGGAGCGCGCGTGGAACGTGGCGCTGCAGGGCACTGTCCCACAGCACCCCGAACCCGATCTGGCCGATCCCCACTCCGAGGCCATATAGAAGGAGTGCGGGGTAGACCGGCAGCAGCCCGTACAGCGCCTGCGCGAGGCTGGTCAAGACCGCCGCGGCGTACATCGCCACGCCAATGCGGCGGATCTTCACCTGGCCGAGCACGATCCCGCCGGCGATCTCGCCGACGGCGAACGACGCGCTGATGAGCCCGAACACGCCGGCGTCGGCGAGCAGGACGTCGCGAACCAGCAGGGGCATGGCCACGATGAACGGTCCGGCCAGCGTCATGTTGCCGAACGCAAAGATGAGGATCGTGATCCAGAGCCACGGCAGCGACAGGGTGAAGGTGATGCCTTCGCGGATCTCGCGCAGGATGGGCAGCCGGACGGCGGCCACCGTTGTGGACGGCGACGCGGCGAGCAGCACAAAGAAGCTGATCAGGAACGTCAGGCTGTCGATGAGGAACGCCCAGCCGGGACCCTGCGACGCGACGATGACGCCCCCGAGCGCCGGCCCGGCGAGGCGCGCGCCCTGACGCGAGAACGACCGCACCGTGTTCCCCTGGACCAGGATCTCGGCGGGCACGAGCTCCGGGATGATCGCGCCCATCGCCGGGAAGAAGAACGCGCCTGTTGCGCCGAAGAACGCGGACTCGAGATAGATGTGCTCGATCCGCAGGTTGCCGGTGATGCTCAGCAAGGCGATCGCCATGACCACGAGGCCCGACGCAAGGTCGCAGAGCAGGATCACGCGCCGCCGCGGGATCCGGTCCACGATCGCGCCGGCGTAGAGGAACAGCACCAACGACACGGCGGTGCTGATCGAAGCGCCGATCCCCAGCTGGACCGGCGATGCACCGAGTGCGAGGAGCTGGAACGGCACCGCGATCTGATGGAGCGAGTTGCCGAAGATCGAAATGGTCTGGCCGGTCCAGAGCAGCCGGAAATCGCGGTGCCGCAGCGGCTCGAGGAGGAGGGGCAGCTTCATGCGAGGTCGGCGATGGCTCGCGGCAGGCCGGCGAGGTCGCGCAACACGCGCGTCGGCGACGAGACGAGCGGCTCGCCGTGCCGGTCGATGAACACGGTGCGATAGCCGAGCGCCGCGGCCGGGACCATGTCGTGGTACTGGCTCGCCCCGATGTGGACCGTATCTTTCGTCGACGCGCCGCTGAGCTCCGCGAAGCGCTGCCAGTGCCCGGCCGCCGGCTTGTAGCTACCGACGTCCTCGGCCGTGACGACGAGATCCGGCGTGATGCCAAGCTTCGGGATCGATGTGGCGATGAGGTCGCGGTCCACGTTCGACAGGATGGCGATGCGCCGCCCCGCCGTCTGCAGCGCGCGCAACGCTGCGGGCACTTCCACGAACGCGGCCCAGCCCGGGAGCGACGCCGGCAATGGTGACGGCCGGTCGATGCCATGCGCGCGCAGCAGCGCCCGTCCGGCCTGGTCGAGGATGTCGCGGTACCGGAGATAACGGCCACCCTCGACCGTCGCCTCCGTTCCGATGTACTCCTTGGCAAGCGCGTCGCGGTCCGGCGCGGTCTCGAAGTACGGGAGCAGCGCGTCGGCGATGCCACCTTCCCAGTCGATGAGCGTGCCGTAGCAGTCGAACGTGCACCAGCCGATCGCCACGCCGAAACGTTAGCTGGCGAGCCGCTCCGCGATCAGCGCGACCAGCCGGCGCGCGACCAGGTACTTCGAGAGCAGCGGCAGGGCCTCCGCGCCGTCGGCACTCACGAACGTGACCTGGTTCGTGTCCCCGCCGAAGCGGGAGCCTTCGGCGGTGACGTCGTTCGCGACCACGAGGTCGAGCTTCTTCTCGCGCAGCATGCGGGACGCCTCCGCGACCGCGTCGCCGGTCTCGGCCTTGAATCCCACGACCAGCGTGCGCGGATCGCGCTTCGCGACGATCGCCTGGAGGACGTCCGGGTTCTTCACGAGCGTGAGGGACATCTCGTCGCCCTGCTCGCGCTTCTTCACCTTCTGCGGCGCGGCGGTCGCCGGGCGGTAGTCGGCGATGGCCGCAGCCATGATCACCGCGTCCGCGCCGGGCAGCGCCGCGAGCACCGCGTCGCTGAGCTCGGCCGCGGTCTCGATGCGTACGACGGCGACGCCGACGGGCGCGCGCACGGCCGTCGGACCGGTGATGAGCCGCACGTCGGCGCCCGCGCGCCGGGCCGCGGCCGCGATCGCGTAGCCCATCTTCCCGCTCGAACGGTTCGTCATGACGCGGACCGGATCGATGGGCTCGAGCGTCGGCCCGGCCGTGACGACGATGCATTTCCCGGCGAGCGCGGTGGACGTGGACAACGCATCTCGGATCGCGTCTTCGATCAGCTCGAGCGACGCGAGCCGGCCCTGGCCCATTTGCCCGGACGCGAGCTCGCCGCTCTCGGGCTCGACGATCAGCGCACCGCGCTCGCGGAGCGCCTCGACGTTGGCCTGCGTCGCGGCGTTGGCCCACATGTGCGTCTCCATCGCCGGCGCGATGACCAGCGGGGCGTGCGATGCCAGCACGGTTGTGCCGATGAGATCGTCGGCGAAGCCGCCCGCGAGGCGCGCGATCGTGTGCGCCGTCGCCGGCGCGATGACGACGACGTCGGCCTGCTGCCCCATCGCGACGTGGCCGGCCGCACGATCGTCGAACGTCCCGAACATCTCGACCTCGACCGGGCGGTACGTCAAGGCCTGGAAGGTGAGTGGCTGCACGAACTGCGTCGCCCCCGGGGTCATGACGACCTGCACGGTCGCGCCGGCCTGGGTCATGCGGCGCGCGAGCTCGACGACCTTGTACACGGCGATCGATCCGGTCACGCCGAGCACGATGAACTTGCCGCGGAGCATCTCGTTCACGCTGCGTTCAGCTCCCAGAGGAGGCGCAGTCCCTCGAGCGTCAGGTCGTCGTCGACCCGCTCGATCTTCGCGGTCAGCGGCGCGATCGTGGCGGCGAGCCCGCCGGTCGCGATGACCTTCGCAGTGCCGCCGGGCAGCTCAGCGAGGATCCGCCCAAGGAGCCCGTCGACGAGGCCGACGTAGCCGAACATGATGCCGCTGCGCAGGCAATCGGCGGTGTTCTTCCCGATCGCGTGCTCCGGCGCGGTGAAGCTCACGGCGAAGAGCCGCGACGCGCGCGTGAACAGGGACTGCGCCGACACCTCGAGCCCCGGGGCGAACGCGCCGCCGAGGAAGTCACCGTCCGCGCTCACGACGTCGAAGTTGGTGGTGGTGCCGAAGTCGACGATCACGATCGGCCCCGGGTACCGGCGGTGCGCGGCGAGGGTGTTCGCGATCCGATCGGCACCGACCTCGGACGGGTTGTCGACCCGCAGGCGCACGCCCGTCTTCACGCCGGGCCCGATGACCACGGCCTTCCCTTCCATGTAGCGGTCGGCGAGACGCGTGAACGCCTGGGTGAGCGGTGGGACGACGCTGCCGAGCACGAGCGCGTCCATCGCCTCGAGCGAGAGATCTTCCTGTGCAAGCAGCGCATCGAGCGTCACCGCGAGCTCGTCCTCGGTGCGCTGGTGATCCGTCGCCGTGCGCCACGTCGCCAGGAGCTCGGCACCGCGGTACGCGCCGATGACCACGTTCGTGTTGCCCGCGTCGATGGCCAGGAGCGTGCCCATCTAGCTGATCTCGCCGGCTTCGCCGCGAGACACGCTCACGGCTGGTCGAATTCGCTCGTCGCGGCAAAGCCGCTCCTCGCTCATGTCTAGTCCGCCGGCTCGGTCGCCCCGGTGCGAAGGCCAGCCTTCGCCTTCTTCGCCAGGGCCTTCGCCACGTTCGCCGGGACGAGCCCGTCGACGGAGGCGCCGAACGCGGCGAGCTCCTTGACCCGCGATGCCGACACGAAGAGGTATTCGGGCGCGGTCATGAGGAACACCATCTCGAGGTCCTGCGCGAGCCGGCGATTCATGTTCGCCATCTCGAACTCGAATTCGAAGTCCGAGAGGGCCCGGATCCCGCGGATGATGAACATCGCCCCGACCTCGCGGGCGAACTCGACCTGCAGGCTGTCGAACGTCCGAACGTCGACGTTCGTCAGCGCGCGGCAGGCTTCCTCCATGAGGGCGACGCGCTCGTCGGCGGTGAACACCGTCTTCTTGGAGAGGTTTCGGCCGACGCCGATGACCACGCGGTCAAAGAGGCGTGCGGCACGGCCAACGATGTCGAGGTGCCCATTCGTGGGCGGGTCGAACGACCCGGGGTAGATGGCGACGCGTTGAGCTGCCACGTGGTCGCGCCTCCTTGTTATCGGTAGTGCACGCCGCGGACCTAAGACTATCTCCTCGTCAATGCGACCCCGGAGAGCAGCAGCCCGGCGGCGAGCGTGACCGCCGCCGCCGCGGTGTTGAGGTCGGCCACGATGCCATGGACGACGATGCCGGCGATGCCGGACCCGACGAGCCCGCCCGCGATGGCGGCACCCGCCCGGCCGCGTGCAGCGGCGAACGGGAGCACGAACACGAGGCCGATGACGATGCCCCCGAGCGACGCGAAGAGACCGCCGAGCAGCGCGCCGACGACGACCCCGCCGAGCCACCAGGGCCAGCGGCTGCTCGGGGTCTCGGGTGCGTCCGCGTCGCTGACCTCTTACCGCCTCACGCCACGCGCCGGCCCGCGGCGTAGACCTCGCGCACGAGCGGCGCGCCGAGCCGGTAGCAGAGGTCGCGCTCGTCATCGGTCTCGAGGATGACGATGTCCGCCCGCCGCCCCGCCACGAGGGCGCCGGTGCGCTGCCCGCGCCCAAGGGCGTGCGCGGCGTTGATCGTCGCCGCGACGATCGCCTCGTGCGGCGTGAGGTGGCACATCGTCACCGCGAGGGCGATCGCGGTCGGCATGCCTTCGAGCGGTGACGTGCCGGGGTTGTGGTCGGTCGCGATCGCGACCGGTACGCGCGCCGTGAGGAATCGCCGCGCGTCCGGCGGCGCGTAGCCGACGAAGAACGCGCTGCCCGGAAGCAGGACAGCGACGGTGTGCCCGATCCGCTCGAGCACGCGCATCCCGTCCGCCGAGATGTTCGCGAGGTGGTCCGCCGAGCGCGCCTGCAGCCGCGCGGCGAACGCGGCTGCGTTCACGTCATGCAGCTGATCCGCGTGCATCGTGACCGCGAGGCCGGCGGCTTGTGCGGCCTTGAAGACCGGCCGGGCCTCCTCCGGCTCGAACACCGCCTTCTCGATGAAGCCATCGACCGCTTCGGCGAGATGCTCGGCCGCCACGGTGCCGACCATCGCCTCGGCGGCCTTCAGGAACTCGCGGCGCTCGACGCCGCGCGGCATGGCGTGCAGGGCGAGGTACGTGACCGCGACGTCGACCGCGGCTTCGGTCCGGATCCGCGCGATGAGCCGGAGCTGCCGGAGCTCCTCGTCCGGATCGAGCCCGTAGCCGCTCTTGATCTCGATGGTGGTCGTGCCGAGCGACACCGCCCGCGCGAGACGCGCGCGGGTGAGCGCGAGCAGGGACTCATCGGACGCGTCGCGCGTCGCGCGCACCGTCGCGTGGATCCCGCCGCCGCGCTCGAGCACTGCGAGATAATCGGCGCCGCTCTGGCGCGTCGTGAACTCGTCCCACCGCTCGCCCGCGTAGCACAGATGGGTGTGCGGATCGACGAAGCCAGGCATCGCCACACGGCCGCCGGCCTGCCGCTCGACCGCGCCGGCGGACAGCTCGAACTGCTGCCAGCCCAGGCCGCGTCCGGTCGCGAGGATCGCGCCATCCCGCGCGGCGACCCACCCGTCGTCGATCGCGCCGACGTCGCCGGCGGCCGGCCCCACGCGGGGCTGCTCGGTCCGGAAGGGTGCCAGCGTGAGGAGGCGGGCGCCGCGAATGAGGAGATCGGCCTGCGGCCGCTCATTCAAGGAAGCGGGCTTCGATGACACGGTCGCGCGTGAAGCCGTCGAGCTGCAGCGCGTCGCCCGCGGCCGCGAGCGCGGCGTCGAGCGGGATCAGCCCGATGAGCTCGCCGCGCAGGATGCGCACGCCGGCGGCGGCGGCGCGCGACGCGACCTCGCGCCAGACGGTCGGGAGCGACGTGATCGTGTGATCGAGGAGGTTCATCGAGACCTGGGCCCGGGCCGGGTCCGACAGCATGAAGCCCTTCGCCTGCACCGCGGGGAGGCCGCCGGACGATTCGCGGATCTCCTTGGCGATCCGTTGCGCGAGCTTCAGGTCCGTCGTGTCCAGCTCGATGTTGAACGCGATGAGCGGAGGCCGCGCGCCAATGACGATCGCGCCGGCCGACGGATGGAGCGTGCGGGGGCCCGCGTCGGGGACGTGGGTCGTCTCGAGAAAGTCCGCGAGCCCTTCGTACTCCGGCTTGCGGATGTCGGGAAGGCGGACGCGCTCCGGGCGCATCGCCGCCTTGGCGTAGTAGAAGACCGGGACGTTGTGCCGCGCCGCGACGGCCTCCCCACGCGCCGCGCGATCGCGACGCACTCGTCCATCGTCACGCCGGCGAGCGGCACGAACGGCACGACGTCGACGGCGCCGAGCCGGGGGTGCTCGCCCTTGTGCCCGCGCATGTCCACGACTTCGTACGTCGCGTCGATGAGCGCGAGCGCGGCGCGCTCGACCGCGCCGGCATCTCCGGCGAAGGTGAAGACGGAGCGGTTGTGGTCCGGATCGCTCGTTCGATCGAGGAGCCGCACGCCGGGGACGGCGGTGATCGCGTTCGCAAGCCCGTCGATCACGTCGAGCCGACGGCCTTCACTGACGTTCGGAACGCATTCGACGATGCCGGACATGGGCGAGAGCGTACCGGGCGCGGTCTAGTTCTAGTCGGCCTTCGCCGCTCCCGCCTCGCGCACCCGCATGGTCAGGGCCTTCATGACGCTGTGGATGATCTCGACGTTCTGATGGAGCACGTTCTGGAATTGCCGCGGCCCGAGGACGAGGCACCGGCTTGGCGCTGCCGTCGTGACGGTCGCCGTCCGGAGGCCGCCGTCGACCAGGGCGATCTCGCCGAAGAAGTCGCCGGGCTGCATCGTCGCGATCTTCTTGCCGCCGCGCGTCACATCCGCCGCGCCGGACTCAAGGATGAAGAAATCGCCGCCGTGCGTTCCCTCGGTGCAGAGGACCCGGCCGACGGGAAAGTCCATCTCCTCGACCTGGGTCACGATGAAGTCGATCTGCTTCGCATCGCAGTGCGCGAAGAGCGGGACCGCCTTCAGCCTGGCGGCGCGAGCGTCGGCCACCGCTAGTGCTTCGCGCTCGCCTCGTCCTCGCGCTCGGCGTTCCGAAGCCGCTTCGTGAGCACGGGCAGCAACGCGAGGGCGATCTGGGGGTGGCTCTCGAGGATGCCGCGGAAGTGCCAGCGCTGGATGCCCAGGCACACCGACGGCTCGAGCGCCCGGACAGTGGCCGAGCGCGGGAACTCGTCAAGGAGGGCCATCTCACCGAAGACATCGCCGGTCTTCATCTCCGCGAGCTTGTGGTTGTGCCCGCCGCGGTCCTGGAACGCCTCGACCCGGCCTTTCTTGATGATGAACGCGCCGACGCCGGTGTCGCCCTGGCGAACGATGTCCTGGCCCGCGGTGTAGCTCTGCTCGACCGCGGCGTTCGCGATCGCCTCGAGCGACTTGCGGTCAAGGTTCTCGAACAGCCGAACGTGCTTGAGGAATTCGACGTTGTCCGCCATGCGGCGGCAGCATAGCCGACGCCCTGACCGGCCCGCGATACTGAGCGGGCCGTGTCATACCGGGTCGAGACAGCGACCGACATCGCCGCATGCGCACTCACTGTCCCGATCCAGGAGGAGACCTGGAGCGGCGACGTCGGCGTGCCCGCGCAGCTCATGCTCGCGATCGTCCACAACGGCGGCTTCGTCGCGCTCGGCTACGTCGACGGCGACGAGCGTCCGGCCGGCTTCGTGTTCGGATTCCTCGGCATCTACGACTTCCACTTCCGGCACCACTCGCACATGCTCGCCGTGCGCCCCGAGCACCGCGGCAGCGGCCTCGCGCTCGCGCTCAAGGAGGCCCAGCGCGACCACTGCCTGGACCAAGGCATCGAGATCATGGCCTGGACGATGGATCCGCTCGAGGCCCTGAACGCGCGGTTCAACTTCGGCAAGCTCGGCACGTACGCGCGCGAGTACCACCGCGACTTCTATGGCGACATGCCGGACAAGCTGAACGCGGGGCTGCCCTCCGACCGCTTCTACGTCGAGTGGCCGATCGGCATGGACCGTACCTACAAGCGCCTGCGGGGCGACGACCAGGTACCGGCGCTCGGCGACGCCGAACGCGAGGGCATCCGCTACCTCCTGCGCGGCGATGGCACCCGGCCCGCGCCGCAGGATCCGCCGGCCGGAGAGTCGCATCTGCTCGTCGAGATCCCCACGGACTTCCAGCGCATCAAGCGGGACGACCGGTCCCTCGCGCTCGAGTGGCGCATCGCGGCGCGCAGCGCCTTCGAAGGCGCATTCGCGCAGGGCTACGCTGCCGTCGAGTTCCTGCGCGGTCAAAACGGGAGGGGTGCGTACTTGCTGGTGCCTCAGCCACAGCGCGTACGGCCGGGCCCGGCTTCGCCGGCCCCGGACGAGCCCCGATGAAATTGGAGCGCGTGGAGCTGTTCACCGTGCGGCTGCCGCTGAAGCGTGCGTACGAAACGAGCGGCTCGCGCGAGACGCACCAGACCCACGTGCTCGCCCGGGTCGAGAGCGAGGGCGCGGTCGGCTGGGGCGAGAGCGTCGCGCCGGAGCAGCCCTGGTACTCCGGCGAGACGCCGAAGACGGTGTGGTACGCCCTCGACGAGGTCATCCTCCCCCAGCTCCTCAACGAGGACCTCGCCGGGCCTGCTGACACAGACGCGAAGCTCGCGTGGATCCGCGAGCACCGCATGGCCAAGGCGACGATCGAGATGTCCATCTGGGATCTGTTCGCGAAGCGCGACGGCGTCTCGCTCTCGACGCTGCTCGGCGGGACGCGGGACCGAATCCTATGTGGCGTGGCCATCGGCATCCACCCGACGGTCGACGCGCTCATCGAGACGATCGAGCGCGAGCTGAAGGGGGGCTACCTGCGGGTCAAGCTGAAGATCAAGCCGGGCGCCGACGGCCATGTGGCCGAGGCCGTCCGCAATCGGTTCCCCGAGCTCAAGTTCATGCTCGACGCCAACTCCGCGTACACGCTCGATGACCTACCGCTGTTCAAGCGGATGGACGCGTACCACCCGACGATGATCGAGCAGCCCCTGGCCCACGACGACATCGTCGATCACGCCTCCCTGCAGAAGGAGATCGCGACTCCGGTGTGCCTGGACGAGTCGATCCACACGAGCGACGACGCCCGGAAGGCGATCGGGATCGGCGCGACGCGGATCATCAACATCAAGCCGGGACGCGTCGGCGGGCACGCGTCGGCGAAGCGCGTGCACGACGTGTGCGCGGTCTACGACGTCCCGGTGTGGTGCGGCGGTATGCTCGAGTTCGGGATCGGCCGCGCGCACAACGTGCACCTCGCGTCGCTGCCGAACTTCAGCCTGCCGGGCGATGTGAGCGCATCCGAGCGTTACTTCGAGACGGAGATCATCGGCGAGCCGTTCGTCGTGCGGCCGGATGGGACGATGTTGGTGCCGACGGCTCCGGGGATCGGCGTGACCGTGCTGGAGGACGTTATCCGGAAGCTCGCGCTCCAGACGAAGGAGTACCGGCCGGGCTGACGACCGGCTCGGCAGGCCAGACGATGATCTCGTCAATGACGGTCCCAAAAGCGTCCACCAGCCGCGCGTAGTCCCCGCGCTGCCAGATGAGCCGCGCCGCGCCGAGCGGCCCACCGACGTACACGTGCTTGCGGCCGGAGGTCAGGTCATCGGCGAGCGGATGCATCGCCGCACGGATCCGGGAACCGGAATGGATGCGATAGATCTCGCCCGCGCGCACGAACGCCGGCGAGCCGAACGTGTAGATCCACTCCCACTCGATCGGACGCGCGATCTCGACTTTCCACAACGGCGTGATGTGCTGCACGCGCCAGTTCGCGAGATCGCTGTCGAGGGACACCGCGATCTCGACCCACTCGAGGTTGGCGTCATCGAGCGTGGTGCCCGACGGCGCCACCTTGATCGAGAGGATGCGGGCCTTGTTGGCCTCGACCGGTTTGAAGTCGCTCACGGGTGCGAACGCTAGCATTGCCGCTCGAACGGGGGGACGAATGACCGAGCACAGCCGCGCGCTGCTGGCGGAGATCGCGGGCACGTTCATGTTCTTCGTCATCGGCGCGGGCGCGATCGTGACGGCGGGCGTGTCGGCGGTGCCGGGCACGAGCCTCGTGGCCATCGCCCTCGCGCACGGCCTCGCCCTCGCCATCGCGGTGTCGTCGTTCGGTGCGATCTCCGGCGGTCACTTCAATCCCGCGGTCACGTTCGGGCTGGCCATCGCGCGCAAGCACCCGTGGTCGCGCGTGCTCACGTACTGGGCGGCGCAGCTCATCGGCGCGCTGCTCGCCGGCCTGGTCCTGCGGGTGTTCTTCGAGCCGTTCCTCGCGGCCGCGACCGCGACGCACCTCGGGACGCCGGGCCTCAACCCGGCCGTCGGGCCTGGCCTCGCCATCGTCGTCGAGGCGATCCTGACGCTGTTCCTCGTGTGGACCGTCTTCGGCACGGTCGTCGCCCCCGATGCCCCGCGCATCGCGGGATTCGGCATCGGGCTCATCGTGGCGGCCGAGATCCTGATCGCCGGCCCGCTCACCGGCGCCGCGATGAACCCGGCCCGGCATCTCGGCCCGGCGATCGTCTCGGGCTACCTCGACAACTGGTACGTCTACTGGATCGGCCCGCTCATCGGCGCGGCGCTCGCCGGTCTCTCCTACCGCTACGTGTTCGGCCCGCCCGAGGAGCGCGAGCCGATCGTCCTGCCGGAAATGAACTTGGGAACCGCGCCTGGCGCGTCCACGTCCTTCGGACGGCCGGGCCCGGCTTCGCCGGCCCCGGCCGAGCCCCATTCAACGGATCGAACAGAGCGCCTGTAACGACGGTGAGGGGCGAGGGATTCGAACCCTCGACCAAGGGATTAAAAGTCCCCTGCTCTACCGCTGAGCTAGCCCCCCGGCGACCCTGGGTCCTGGTACTTCGAGTCTAGAAGCGACCCCCGCCCGGGGGACGCCATTCGGGTGGCCCGGACGCAGGCTTCACTCGTATGGCCAGGGCCGAGCAAGCCGCGTTGCTGCGCGGCGCGATGCGCGCGTCGGAGGATCGCCTCCGGCAGGTGTACGAGGCCGTCGGCTGCGGGATCCTGGTCCGCGATCCGAGCGGCACGATCATCTTCGCCAACGAACAGGCCGCGCGCATCTTCGGCCTCCCCGCCGATCAGCTCGTGGGGACGCCGCACGCGGGCGGCGTGCGCCGCTACGCGGAGGACGGCAAGGAGCTCACCGGCGCGGACCTCGCCTCGAGCATCGCCCGTACGGAGAACCGCGCGATCCGCGATGTGCGGACCCGGCTCGTGCGCGCAGACGGCGTCGAGATCTGGATCCGGGTCGACTCCGTGCCGGTCCCGAACGCCGACGGATCCCTCGAGTACGTGGTGACCAGCATGTTCGACGTGACCGAGCGCATGCGCGCCGAAGAGCGGCTCGCGCTGCGCGTGCGGCAGCAGGCCGCCGTAGCCGAGCTCGGACGTCTCGCTCTTGCCGCCAACGACCTGGATGACCTGTTCTCCGAGACGGTCCGAACGGTCAACGGGCTCCTCGGAGCGGAGGCCTGCCGCCTCATCGAGCACAGCCCGTACGAACGTCGGCTGTCGGTACGCGCGGGAACGCGCCTCGCCACGGGCTCGGGGCCGGAATGGATCGCCGATGATCCGTCCGGATCGCAAGCCGGGTACACCGTCGCGCACGGCACCGACGTGATCTCCAACGACCTGCTCGGCGAGAAGCGCTTCGCCGTGTACGCGCCGATCGTCGCCGCCGGCTTCATTTCGACGGCCACGGTCATCATCCCCGGCCACGAGCGCCCATTCGGCGTGCTCGCCGCGATCAGCAGGTCGATCGAATTCTCGCCCGACGACGTCGTGTTCATGCGCGCCGTCGCCAACATCCTTGGCGAGGCCATCGAGCGCCTCTCGGCGATCCAGCGCGTGCGCGCGAACGAGGCGCGGCTGCGCACCGTCGTGGAGCACCTCCCGCTCGAGCTCATGGTGTACGACGCGACGGGTCGCGTGACGCTCACGACCGGACGCCGCGTTCCCGGACGGACGCTCGTGCCGCCGGTCGTCGGGGACTCGATCTTCGACGTCAACAAGCTGAACCCCGACGGGCTGAATCGCATCGTGCGCGCGCTGCGCGGCGAGGAGATCCACGAGGAGGTCCGCTCCGGGAGGAACGTGATCGATCTGCGGCATCGGCCGGTCTTCTCCGCCGACGGCACGGTCACCGAGGTCGTCGGCCTCGCGCTCGACGTGACGGAACGCGCGAACGCGCAGGCGGCTCTCGCCCGCAAGGAAGCCTTCGTGCGCGCGATCTTCGACTCCGTCGAGACCCATCTCGCGGTGCTCGATCGCGCGGGAGTCATCGTCGACGCGAACGAGCACTGGCTCGAGCAGGTGCGGTCCGGCCAGGCCGACATGAAGGACGCGACGATCGGAGACGACTACCTCGCGTTCCTGCGGAGCAGCGACACCGACGAGAGCCGTGAGACAGCGTCCGGGATCGAAGCGGTGCTCGACGGGTCGCGGCCGGCCTTCGCCTTCGAATTCCCGCTGGACCGCGACGACGGACGGCGCTGGTACCAGCTCTCGGTGCAGCCGCTCCGCTCGAGCGAGGGTGGCGTGGTCATCGGACATCGGGACGTGACCGAGCGCAAGCGGGTCGAGGAGGCGCTCGAGCATCAGGCGCTGCACGACATGGTCACCGACCTGCCGAACCGCACGCTGCTGCGGGACCGGCTGCGCCAGGCGATCCTCGCGGCGCGGCGCCGCAACACGAAGGTCGCGCTGCTGTTCATCGACCTCGACCGGTTCAAAGAGCTGAACGACACCTTCGGCCATCAGGCCGGCGACGCCGTGCTGCGCGAGGTCGGCGAGCGCTTCGTGGGCGCCGTGCGCGCCTCGGACACGGTCGCGCGCCTCGGCGGCGACGAATTCGCGGTGCTCATCCCGCTCGCGGCCGATCGCGAAGAGGCGGTCATGGTCGCTCGCCGCGTGCTCGCGTCGCTGCAGGAGCCGTTCACCGTCGAGGGCGAGAGCGCGTTCATCGAAGCGAGCATCGGCGTCGTGCTGTGCCCCGAGCACGGCGAGGACGTCCAGACCCTCATGCGCCGCGCGGACGTCGCGATGTACGCGGCCAAGCGCGCGGGATCGGGGATGCAGGTCTACGAGCAGGAGAAGGATCTCCACAGCCCGAGCGCCATCGGTCTCGCCGGTGACCTGCGCCACGCACTCGAGCGCGGCGAGCTCCTCTTCCACTACCAGCCGATCGTTGACCTGGCCCGCGGCGTCTGTGTCGGCGTAGAGGCTCTCTGCCGCTGGCAGCACCCGACCCGCGGCCTCGTCTCGCCCGCAATGTTCATCCCGCTCGCCGAGGAGAACGGCTTCATCCGGCAGCTCGGCCTCTGGACGATGCAAGAGGCGATGCGGGTCATCGGCGGCGCGAACGGCGCAGCGGTACCGGTCATGTCGGTCAACCTCTCGATGCGGAACCTGCGCGGCACCGACCTCGCCGCCAAGCTCGCCGAGATCATCGAACGCACAGGTGCGGATCCGTCGCGGCTGAAGTTCGAGATCACCGAGACGGCCATGATGGCCGACACCGAGCACACCCTTGAAGTCCTGCGCGAGCTGCAACGCATGGGCATCCGCCTCTCGATCGACGACTTCGGGACCGGCTACTCCTCTCTCGCGTACCTCCAGCAGCTGCCGGTGGACGACATCAAGGTCGACCGTTCATTCGTCCTCAACATGCTGAAGAACTCCAGCGACGAGGCCATCGTGCGATCGACGATCGAGCTCGCCCACAACCTCGGCCTCAAGTCGATCGCCGAGGGCGTCGAGGACCGCCCGACGCTCGACCGGCTTCGCGAGCTCGGCTGCGACAACGCCCAGGGGTACTACATCGGTCGGCCCATGCCGCTCGCGGAGCTCGGCGAGTGGCTCGCGACCAGCGTGTGGGGCGCGCCGACGACCTAGCGGATCCCCTTCACCAGCTCGGCAAGCGTGACGCCAAGGCGCTTGGCGAAATGCGAGAGCGCGGCCAGCGACGGCGCGACGCGGCCAGTCTCCATCTTCCACACGTACTGCCGCTGGAAATACACGACGCCTCGAGGGCTCTGGCCGAGCTCGGCCATGGTCAGCCCCTTCTTCTCGCGCAGCGCGCGGATGCGTTTCCCCACCGCCCGCAGGAGCTTCGCTTCGCCGGGCACGTCCGGGTTGACGCGCGCCGGCATCTAACCGCGACCCGCGACGAAGTCGAGCACCGCGGCGATGACCTCGCCGCCATACGGCGCGTGGAACATGCCGATCGAGTGCTCCGTCGCGCCGAACAGGAGGAGCGTCTTCGGCCGGGCGCAGAGCTCGAACGTGTGCAGCACATGCGGGGCGGCTCCAAGGCTGTCCTCGTTCGCGCAGATGAACAGCTTCCGTCCGGTCACCTTGCGCGAGAGGGCGTCATCGACCGGCTCCACCGGCGCGGACACGCTGACGACGCACTCGATATCGCGCTCGAAGCTCGAGGCGAGCACTGCATGCCCGCCCATCGACGCGCCGACGAGCGCGAGCTCGGTCACGCCCTGCTTCTTGAGCCAGGCTTTGGCGGCATGCAGGTCCACGACCGTGGAGGCCGGCGTGGTCGATCCGGTGGACGCACCGTAGCCCCGGAAGTTCAGCGCCAGCGCCGGGACGCCCCGCGCGGCGAAGCGCGGCGCGATGTCCTTCCATCCGCCCGCGTCCCAGCTCTGCCCGTGACACAGGATCGCCGCGCGCCGGGCGGGCAGCTCCCCGTACAGGTCGGCCGTCAGCGATTCGGCCTCGCTCGCCAGCGCCACCGCGGTCATGGCACCGGGTCGAGGAGCGGCGTGCCGTCGAGGAACGCGAGGACGTTCTGCGCGGCGCGTACCGCCATCTTCGTGCGCGTCTCCTCGGACGCCGAGGCGATGTGCGGCAGGAGCACCACGTTCTCGAGCGTCATGAGCAGCCGGTCCACGTCGGGCTCGCGCTCGAAGACGTCTAGGCCCGCTCCGGCAATGACGCCGTCGCGCAGCGCTTCCGCCAGCGCGTGCTCGTCGACCACCGGTCCGCGCGAGCTGTTGATGAGGATCGCGGTCGGCTTCATCTTGCGCAGCCGGTCGGCGTTCATGAGATGGCGCGTCTCCGGCAGCAGCGGCGTGTGCAGGGAGACGAAATCGGACTGCGCGAGCAGCTCGTCGAGCGTCACGTACGTCGCACCGAGCTCCTGCTCCGCGTCCAGGTTGCGTCGGGCGTCGGTGTACAAGATCTTCATCTCGAAGCCCCTCGCCCGCCGCGACAGGGCGCGGCCGATGCGGCCCATGCCCACGATGCCGAGCGTCGCGTGATGCACGTCGCGGCCGGTGAACAGGAACGGCGTCCAGCCCCGGTACTTCCCCGCCCGCAGGTAGCGCTCGGCTTCGCCGAGCCGGCGCGCCGCCGCGAGCAGCAGCGCGAACGCTCCGTCGGCGGTGGTCTCGTCGAGGATGCCAGGCGCGAACGTGACCGGGATCTTCCGCTCGCGGGCCGCCGCGATGTCGATGTTGTCGTAGCCGGTGCCCATCGTCGCGATGAACTTGAGCTTCGCCGCGCCCCGGATGGCGTCGCCGTTCACCGGATTCGCCGGCAGCGTGTACACGATGTCGGCGTCCTTGATCATCCCGACGACCTCCTGCGGCGTCGGGATCGGCGGATCGTCGGGCCCGATGACGATCTCCGCGCGCGGGCGAAGGAGCGTGAGCGCTTCTTCGCTGATCGGACGCGTGATGACGATGCGCGGACGGTCTGGCACGCGCAGACAATAGCCCCGTCATGAAGAGACCGACGAAGCGCATCGCGATCGACGACGTCGCCGCCCACAACCAGCGCATGTGGGACCGCCTCGCCGCGGCGGGTATCCCCTACACGCGTCCGCAGGGCACGCCGCCGAAGACGGCCCGCGGCAAACGGACCTTCCTGGACCCGAACGGCAGGCTCGCCGGTCTACCGATCAACGGACAGCGCGTGCTCGCGCTCGCGGGCGGCGGCGGCTGGCACCCGGTCCTGTTCGCGGAGCTCGGCGCCCAGACGACCGTGCTCGACATCAGCGCGCGGCAGCTCCGGACCGTGCGCGAGCTCGCGCGGTCGCGTGACGTGAAGGTCCGGCTCGTCCAGGCCGACATGCGCGACCTGTCCGCCTTCGCCGACGGGTCGTTCGACATCGTGTGGCACAGCCACTCCATCGTGTTCGTGCCCGACGCGGAGCGCGTCATCGCCGAGGTCGGGCGGGTCCTGGCCACCGGTGGCGTGTACCGCGCGTCGACGATGCACCCGGTCACCCTGCGGATGTACGGCACGTGGACGGGCACGGGCTGGGGGTTCCGGCAGAGCTACTTCGCGGATGGGGCGGTGCCGTACGAGGACGCGAGCTGGGAGTTCGACGAGGTGAAGGTCGACGCCCCGACCCTCGAATACGGCCACCGGATCTCCGACCTCATCAACGCCTGCGCGGCCGCGGGCTTGGTGGTCGATGGGTTCTGGGAGACCACGCCCGCCGAGATCTCGACGACGGTGCCGCTTCGCGCGGCCTCACCGAAGGTGCTGCTGGCGCGTCGCGACGAGCAGGAGCCGGGATCGGACGACGCGCTCGAGCATCAGCTGCCCGCGTTCATCGAGTGGCGGGCGCGGAAGCTCAGCCCTGCGAGCCGCCTTGCGGCCCGCCGCGCGACCGCATCGCCGACGAATACTGCGACGCGATCTCCGAAAGCTTCCGGAACGCGACGGGAAGGTTCACGGACCAGCCGAGGCCCACGACCTGGTCGGTGAACAGGACGTCGCTCTTGGGCGCCCAGTACGCCTCCTTCACCCGCCGGATGTCCGGCAGCCGGAAGTCGTAGGGCACCACGCCGGCGACCTTGCCGTGCCAGAGGCGCTCTGCGGCCGGCTTCTTGAGCTCCTGATAGAGCGCGCCGAAGAAGGCGAGCCAGATCGCCGTGCGCACGAGACTCGAGATGTCCTTCATGTCCGCACCAGCGGTGCAGGTGTGGTGCCAGGCTTGAGCAGCGGCATTCCCTGGGCGCATTGCGGGCATTCGCCCGGCGCGTACGTCGGGATGGAGACGTCCCAGAGGGCGATGAGCGGCAGGCCCTCGAAGCGTGCCTGACCGGCCGACCGGTCGACGAGGACCCCCACGCCGACGACCTCCGCGCCAGTGGCCCGGACGGCGTCGATCGTCTCCTGGACCGATCCGCCTGTCGACATGATGTCGTCGACCACGAGGACGCGTTCCCCCGGACTCAAACGGAAGCCGCGACGGAACTCGCGACTCCGTCCATCCGCGGTGCGCTCCGCGTAGACCGCGCGCACGCCGAGCTGCCGGGCAACCTCGTGGGCGAGGATGATCCCGCCGGTGGTCGGTCCGGCGACGGTCTGCACGCCGAGCCCGCGCGCCGACTCGGCGATCGATTGGCAGAGCCGCTCGGTCTCCTGCGGCCACTGCAGGACCTGGAACTTCTCGAGATAGAAAGGAGAGTGCTTGCCCGAGGAGAGGAGGAAGTGGCCCTCGAGGTAGGCGCCGGCCCGCGAGAAGATGTCCTCGACGACGGTCGATCCGATGCGCATCTGAACGAAAAGTATGCTGCCTTTCACAACCGGTGCGATCGCCCACGGTCTTCTCCGATGCCGAACGGCTCGCGAGCGCGGCCGCCGCGATCGTGGCGGAGGCGCTGCGGTCGACGCCGGGCCTCCGGCTCGTGCTCGCGGGCGGGACGACGCCCACGCGTTGCTACACGCTGCTCGCGGGCATGGACCTCTCGTGGGCCCGCGCCACCATCCTGTTCGGCGACGAGCGCTGCCTGCCGCCGCTCGACCCCGAGACCAACTACCAGATCGCGAGCGAGGCCCTCCTGCGCCGCGCGTGCCCCGCGACCGTGCATCGCATCCCGGGCGAGCTCGGACCCGAGGAGGCCGCGGCCGCGTACGCGCCGATCGTGGCCGCAGCACCGCTCGATCTCGTGTTGCTCGGCATCGGTACGGACGGACACACCGCCTCGCTCTTCCCCGGCAATCCGGCCGTGCAGGCGACGGGTCACGTCGTGGGCGTGCGCAACGCGACCAAGCCGCCGCCCGAGCGGGTCAGCCTCACGCTCCCCGCGCTGCGCGCCGCGCGACGCGTGATCATCCTCGCAGCGGGTGCGGACAAGCAGGACGCGGTGCGTCGAGCGTTCGCCGGTGCGGTCCCGGCCGGCATGATCGCGCACGCCGAATGGCTGGTGACCGCGGACGCGCGGTAGCATGCGAGCGATGGCCATCGCGCAGCGGCCCCTCGTCACGCGGCGGGACATGCTCAAGATCTTCGCCGAGGATCGCCTCGTCGCCGTGATCCGCACCGCGACTCCGGAGCTCGCCGAGCAGGCCGCCCGAGCGGTCGCGGATGCGGGCGTGCGACTCGTCGAGATCACGCTCACGGTCCCGGATGCGCTCGAGGTCATCGCGAAGCTTGCGACCGACAGCGCGTTCGTCGACAGCGGCGCGGTCATCGGCGCCGGCACCGTGCTTTCGGGTGCGCAGGCCGAGGACTCCCTCCTCGCAGGGGCGCGGTTCCTGGTCAGCCCGGCCCTGATCCCCGACATGATCGCGGCGGGCCGCGCGCGCGACGCGCTCACGATGCCCGGGACGCTCACCCCGACCGAGATGGTCAGGGCGGCCGAGCTCGGCGCGGACTTCATCAAGATCTATCCGGTGGCCACGGTGGGCGGACCGGCGTACGTCGCGAACGTGCGGCGCGCGCTCCAGCTGCTGCCGCTCGTCGTGACCGGCAACATCGAGTACGACGAGATCCCCGAGTACCTCAAGGTGGGGGTCGTCGGGTTCGGCATCGGCGGCCCGCTCATTCCCGGTGAGGTGCTCGCGCGCGGCGACCACGCCGCGCTCGTTGCGAACGCGCGGCGGTTCCTCGCGGCCACGCGCGCCTAGCCCGCCGTGCCGCGCGATCTTCCCCTCGGGAACGGCGATCTCCTCGTCACCTTCGACGGCCGCTATCAGCTTCGCGACATCTACTACCCGCAGGTCGGCCAGGAGAACCACACCGGCGGCGAGCCGTGCCGCTTCGGCGTGTGGGTCGACGGCCGGTTCGCATGGACGGGCGACGACGGCTGGGAGCGCGATCTGCGGTTCGCTCACGAGACGCTCGTCACCGAGGTCACGCTCGGGCACTCCGGCCTCGGGGTGCGGCTGCGCTGCCGCGATACGGTGGACTTCGACCGCAACCTCTACCTGAAGGAGGTGACGGTCGAGGATGTCACCGGCCGCGACCGGGACGTCCGGCTGTTCCAGCACTTCGACGCGCACCTCTGGGGCAACGACATCGGCGACTCCGCGTTCTACGACCCGCGAACCCGCGCGATCGTGCACTACAAGGGCCGCCGGTACTTCCTCATGACCGGCGTGAACGCCAAGGCCGAGTCCGGCCTGACGTCCTTCGCCATCGGCCTCAAGGAAGCCCTCGGCCGCGAGGGCACATGGCGCGACGCTGAGGACGGCGAGCTCTCGCGCAACCTCGTCGCGCAGGGATCGATCGACAGCGTCGGGATGCTCGGGCTGCGCGTGCCGGCCAACGGGCTCGCGAGCGCGACATTCGTGATCGCCGCCGGCCAAACGTACGACGAGGTCCGCGATCTCGACAAGCTCGTGCGCGAGCGCGGCGCCGGATCGTTCATCTCGCGCACGGGCGACTACTGGAACCTGTGGGCGAACAAGGACGAGACCATCGCGGACCATCTCCCGGAGCCGCTCATCCACCTGTACAAGCAGTCGACGCTCGTCATCCGCACGCAGGTCGACAACCGGGGCGCGATCATCGCGGGTAACGACTCGGATGTCCTGCGGTTCAACCGGGACACGTACTCCTATCTATGGCCACGGGACGGCGCGCTCGTCGCCCACGCGCTGGACCAGGCCGGCTACGGCGAGGTGACCCGCCGGTTCTTCTACCTGTGCGGCGAGCTCATGACCCGCGACGGGTACCTGTTGCACAAGTACAACCCCGACGGCTCGCTCGGCTCGTCGTGGCATGCGTGGTCCACGCCCGACGGGCGGCTCGAGCTGCCGATCCAGGAGGACGAGACCGGACTCCCGATCTGGGCACTCTGGCAGCACTACGACCGCGATCGCGACATCGAATTCGTGCGACCGCTGTATCGCAAGCTCGTGCGCACGGGCGCGGACTTCATGTCGAGCTACCGCGAGCCGCGCACGAAGCTGCCGGCGCCGTCGTTCGATCTCTGGGAAGAGCGCCGCGGCATCCACGCGTTCACCACCGCCGCGGTGTGGGCCGGACTGTCCGCAGCACGGGACTTCGCCGCGGCGTTCGGGCAGCACGATCTGTCCAAGCGCTACGGCACCGCGGCCGAGGAGATCAAGGCCGCGGCGCTCACGCACCTGTACGACGAGGAGCGCGGACGGTTCGTGCGTACGGTCACGGTGCTGCCCGATGGGACGATCACGAAGGACGCGACGCTGGACATGTCGATCGCGGGCATCTTCCTGTTCGGCATGCTGGCCGCGGACGATCCGCGCGTCGTGGCGACGATGCGCGCGCTCGAAGCGCGCCTCTGGGTGAACACGGCGATCGGAGGGTTCGCCCGGTACGAGAACGACTACTACTTCCAGCAGTCGCAGGACATCGCGAACGTGCCGGGCAACCCGTGGTTCGTCGCGACGCTCTGGGTCGCCGAGCACCACATCGCCGTCGCGAAGACGCTGGCCGACCTCGACCGGCCGCGCGAATTGCTGGAGTGGTGCGCCACCAAAGCGAACCGCTCGGGCGTTCTCGCCGAACAGGTCCATCCGCTGACGGGCGACCCGATGTCGGTCGCCCCGCTGACCTGGTCGCACGCCGCGTACGTCGGCGCGGTGCAGCGCTACGCGCGCACGTCGCGCATGCTGAAGGACCGGCTGCGCGCCCGCGCAAAGAGCGCCGGGGAGGTCATCGCCTGAGGCCCGCGCTCGCGATCCTGGCGCTGATGCTCGCGTCCTGCAGCTCGAGTGGGACGCCGGTGCCGACCGGCGCGGGGACATGTACGAAGGCGACGTTCATCCTCGCAAACCCCGCGGGCCTGCTCTGCCTGGACGAGACGGCGAAGGTGCTCGGCCGCGTCGTCGAGCTCCCGCCCACGGCCGCACCGGCCCTGCCCGCGTTGAGCCCCGACCACAAGCAGGTCCTGTTCGCGCTGACGAAGGCGCCGGACCCGAAGGCCGGGTTCGGGACCGACATCTACGCCGTCAACCTCGATGGCACGGACCTGCATGCGGTCATCCCGCACGAGTCGGAGAACGTGTTCTACGACACGCCGCGCTACGACCCGACGGGCACGTTGCTGTACTTCCACCGCAACGCCGCGATCGTGAAGAACGGCACCTACGTGGGCAACGAGTCGACCATCGAGCGCCTCAACGTGAAGACCGGCGAGCGCGTGCGCCTCGTGAGCGAGGCGGCGGACCCGTCGGTGTCGCGAGACGGCAAGCTCATCACGTTCATCCACCTCAAGGATGGCCAGAACGAGAACGTGTGGGTCGCGAACAGCGATGGCACGAACGCCCACGTGCTCTTCAAGGGCGACACGTGGTTCTACGTCCAGGCCCCGCGATTCTCGCCGACGTCGGACACGATCGTGTTC
>JALYKF010000052.1 GCA_030774905.1 Chloroflexota bacterium | reverse complement strand
GCGCAGGCCGGCGCGCACGATCGCCGGCGTCGCCGTCACGCCCCGGCGCCCTCGCGTGCCCGCAGCGACTCGGCGAGCTCGCCGGCCGCGCGCCGCATCTGCGGGACGAACTCCACGCACCGCTGTTTCGTCAGCCGGCTCGCTGGTCCGGAGATCGACAGCGCTGCCACCGGCGCGCCGATCGGGCCCACAGCAACGGCGACGCAGCGGACACCATCGTCGTATTCCTCGTCGTCGAGCGCGTACCCGCGCTCGCGTGCCTCATCGAGCGCGCGGGCGAGCGCCGCGCGGTCCACGATGGTCTTCGCCGTGTGCGACTTGAGGTCCGAGCGATCGAGGAGCGCATCGCGCCGCGGCTGCGGCAGCGACGCGAGGAGCGCCTTCCCCGCGCCGGTCGCGTGCAGGGGGACGCGGTTGCCGACCACCGTGAAGAGCCGCACCACCTGCGGGCTCGCCGCCGTCTCGATGTACACGGCCATCGTGTCGTCGAGCACGCAGAGGTTCGCGGTCTCGCGCGTCGCTTCGACGAGTGCCTGCAGCAGCGGGCGCGCCGCGAGGCGGAGCTCGTTGTAGCGGCTGCGGCCCTCCGCGAGCGTGGCGACCTTCGCGCCCGCGTAGTAGCGGCTCGTGTCGGGGTTCTGCCGGACGTACCCGCGGCGCAGGAGCGTGGCCAGGAGCCGGTGCACGGTGCTCACGTGCAGCTTCGTGCGCGCGGCGAGGGCGGTGATGCTCACCTCACCGTCGGCGCCGGCGAGGGCCTCCAGCAGATCCAGGGCGCGGTCGACCGACTGGACCGAGCGCCGGGAGCGGCGCGGCTCCGTCGCTTCTTTCACGGCTCGGAATTCCACATCTGAGGAGCGAAATCATATGCCGGGCCGCGGTTCCTATCCTTTTCACATGCCGAACGCCGCGGACCGCCGCGCCACGCTCCTCGCACAGGCCGCCTCGTTCCCGGCGTCGCCCGGGGTGTACCTGTTCAAGGACGCGCGCGGACGGGTCCTCTATGTCGGCAAGGCCGATGTCCTGCGCGACCGGATCCGCAGCTACTTCGGCCCGAGCCTCGACGTGCGCCATGTGCGTCTGGTCGAGCGCGCGGAGCGGCTCGAGTACGTGCTCACGGGCAGCGTCTCCGAGTCCTACCTGCTCGAGGCGAACCTCATCAAGCAGCACCGCCCCCGGTACAACATCCGGCTCAAGGACGACAAGTCGTACCCCTACGTGAAGGTCACGCTCGGCGAGGACTTCCCGCGCATCTTGCGCACGCGCCAGCTCGGCGACCGCGCGGCTCGCTACTTCGGGCCGTACGCGAACGCAAAGTCGGTCGACGAGTCGCTCGACCTGCTGCAGAAGCTCTTTCCCTATCGCACCTGCAAGCTCACGATCACCGCATCGCCCGAGGACGGGCGCGGGCGCACGATCCCGCCGTCCGCGCTGCCGGGCGGACGCCCGTGCCTCCTGTTCCATCTCAAGCGCTGCACGGCGCCGTGCGTCGGCGCGACGACCCGCGACGAGTACCGCGCCACGATCGACCGGAGCATCCAGTTCCTCGAAGGCCGGTACGACGCCCTCGCGCGCGACCTGCGGCGCGAGATGCAGGTCGCCTCCGAGGGGCTCGACTACGAGCGGGCCGGGCTGCTCCGAGATCGCGTGGCCGCGATCGACCGCACGATGGACCGGCAGGAGGTCCACGCGTACAAAGGCGACGACTTCGATGCGCTCGGCGTCGCGCTCGCCGAGGGCGACGCCGCGGTGCAGCTCCTCCGCGTGCGCGACGGAACGATCGTCGGGCGCGACCACTTCTTCCTCGAAGGTGCGGAGGGCGCAACGCCCGGTGAGGTCCTTGGCTCGTTCCTCCGCCAGCACTACGCGGCAGCGTCGACGTTCCCGCCGGAGATCGTCGTTCCCGACACGATCCCCGATGCCGCGACCTTCATCGCGTTCGCCGAGGAGAAGCGGGGGACCCACGTCGAGCTGCACGTGCCGCAGCGCGGCAAGAAGCGTCGGCTCATCGAGCTCGCCGTTCGGAACGCAGAGGACGCCCTCGAGCAGGAGCGGGTGCGGTGGCTCGCCGACAAGGGCAAGACGGAGTCCGCGCTCGTCGAGCTGCAGCAGGCGCTCGGCCTCGAGGGCCCCCCGAAGCGGATCGAGTGCTTTGACGTGAGCCACGTGCAGGGGACGAACGTCGTGAGCTCGATGGTCGTGTTCGAGGATGGCAAGCCCGCGAAGCAGAGCTACCGGCGGTTCCGCGCGAAGCTGAGCGACCGGAACGATGACTTCGCGAACATGCGTGACACGCTGCGGCGCCGCTTCGCACGGAGCGCGGCCGGTGAGAACGACGGCTGGCCGGTGCCCGATCTCGTGATCCTCGATGGCGGGAAGGGCCAGCTCGCCGAGGGCATCGGCGCGCTGTCGGACGCCGGCCTCCTGCAGATCCCCATCGCCGCACTCGCCAAGGAGCGCGAGGAGCTCTTCGTCCCCGGCCGGCCGGAGCCGATCGTGCTGCCCGCCCGCTCCCAGGGGCTCTTCCTGGTGCAGCGGATCCGGGACGAGGCCCACCGGTTCGCCGTCACCTACCACCAACAGCTCCGCGGCAAGCGCGCCGTGCGCTCGGTGCTGGACGAGATCCAGGGGGTCGGCCCGGCCAAGAAGCGGGCGTTGCTGCGCACCTTCGGCTCGGTGAAGGGGATGCGCGAGGCGACCGAGGCCGACCTCGCCGGCGTGGCCGGGGTCGGACCGGCCCTGGCGGAGCGCATCAAGCAGGCGATCGACTGACCCGTTGAGGTCGACCTCAACGATCCGCATATTCCGCTACAGAACGTTGAGTTTGCGTTGACAATCAGTGATCGCAGGCCGAAAGTCGGGATATGGCGAATCCGGTCATCGGCCGCTGTCCCATCTGCAACGAGACGCTGCGGGTCGTCCGGCTCGAGTGCGAGGGCTGTGGCACGCGGCTCGAAGGCACGTTCACCCTCGGCCGGTTCCATTCGCTGACGGCGGAGCAGCTCGAGTTCCTCGAGACCTTCATCCGCGCGCGGGGCAACTTCAAGGACGTCGAGCGGGAGCTCGGGATCTCGTACCCGACCGTGCGAGCGCGGCTCGACGCCGTCATCCGCGCGCTCGGGTTCCCGTCGCAGGCCGAGCCCGACCGCGAGGCCGAGCGCCGCAAGGAGATCCTGCGCGAGCTCGCCGAGGGCAAGATCGCTCCCGACGATGCGGCGACGCTGCTGGAGGCTGAGTGATGAGCAACGAAGAAGGCGAGTCCCTCCGGAAGACGGCGCGCGAAGAGTTCGAGGAAGCCCGCCAGCGCTACTACGACCTCCGGCAGCAGGAGCGCGAGCTACGGCAGCAGGAACGGGAGCGCGAGCGGGAGTCGCACCGCGAGGCACGCAACCGGACCCGCGAGGAGCACCGCAGTCTGCGCGATGTCATCCGCCGCTCGGTGCACGAGACCATGGGGCCGGGCCTCGGCCGCCAGATCGGCAAGACCATTCGTGACTCGATGAGCTTCAACATCGACGTCGGCGATGTCGACGTGGGCGACCTCGGCGTCGGGGACGAATACTCCGAGACCATCGAGCGAGACTTCACTGTCGGGCAGGGGGCCGGACTGCACGTGCGCAACGTGTCCGGCGACACGCGGATCAGCGTCGGAGACGAGGGCACCATCCATGTCACCGCGCGCAAGCGCGTACGCGGCACGAGCGAAGAGCGCGCGAAGCGCCTCCTGGAGAACGTCGAGGTCCGCATGGAGCAGGACGGCGACGACGTGCTGCTCAAGCCGCACCTGTACGAGCAAGACCGCGGCTGGGCCGACCTGTTCCGCGGCGGCCGGGTCGCGGTGGACTTCGAGATCACCGTGCCGCCCGAGCTTCGGCTGCAGGCGCACACCGTGAGCGGCGATATCGCCGTCGCGGGCACCCGTGGACCGATCGACGTGCAGAGCGTGTCGGGCGACGTGCGCTTGACCGACGTCCAGGGCCCGCTGCGCCTGAAGACCGTCAGCGGCGACGGTCTGCTCTCCACCTTCGCCGGACAGCTCATCGCCAACTCCGTGAGCGGCGACCTGACGTTCTCAGGCGCGCGCCTGCACGGGTCCGACATCGTCACCGTGAGTGGCGACGTCCGCTTCGAGGGCGAGCTGGACAAGGCTCGCGATCACCGCATGAAGACCATCAGCGGCGACGTCGACCTGCACCTGACCGGCGGTTCCTACGACATCCGGTTCAGCAGCATGAGCGGCGACCTGGACAGCGAGATGGATGGCGAGATCAGCAAGGAAGGTCGCCGGGACAAGCACATCGTCATCGGCGCGGCGGAGGCCAGGGTCACCGTGAAAACGATGAGCGGAGACCTCGGGATCCGCGCGTCCGACGCCCCCACGCCGGGGGCCACGCGCACATCCGTGATGGAAGCCGAGCGGGACGATGACACCGAGCGGACCGAGCCGATGGCTCCCGTGCCGCCGGTGGCCCCGACGCCGCCGTCCCCGCCGCGGGCCGACGTGCGCGCGCTCCTCGAGCGCCTCGCCAAGGGCGAGATCGACGTCGACGCCGCGGCGGCCGCGCTCGATGCGCGCCGCGACCACTGATGCCCACCGAGGAGGGCAAGCAGGTTCTGAAGCTCCTGGCCGAGGGAAAGATCGACGCCGACCAGGCGTACCGG
>JALYKF010000051.1 GCA_030774905.1 Chloroflexota bacterium | reverse complement strand
GTTCTGGGCGATCCTCGCGTTCGGCCTCTTCGGCCGGCAGCGGCGTGCCGCGCCGGCGCAGGCGATCTAGTGCGCGCCCTCCTCATCGCCGCCGTCGCCGCGGCCACCATCGTGGGCTGCGGCGGCGCCGACACCACCCGTCTCGGACCGGCCGCGCCGCCCGCCGCGCAGGCGGCATCGCCGACGGCGACGCAGCCCATCAACCTCGACGACATGATGGGTCTCTATTCCCAGCAGACGGTGTTCGTCGCATCGACCGGCCAGCTGAGCGCGGTGACCCTGCTCAACCACTTCATCCGGTACCGCATCCCGACACGTGACGGGGTCCAGGTCGCGACCGACAGCCCGGGTGAGTGGCTGTACGTGCTCGACGCGAGCCCCGAGCTCGGCGTTCGTATCCGAACCTTCGACGTCGCGACGGGCACGGAGCGCGCGAGCCGGACGGACCGCCTCGCGGTCGCGTCGGAGCGTTCCTTCGCCACCGCCCTCGATGGCCGCCCGCTCGTGCTGCGCAACGACGCGACCCACGCGTGGGTCGACGCGTACGAGTACCTGACCCTTCGCCCCCAGGGCGCGGTCATGGAGAAGGCCGGCTGCGGCGATCGGCTCCTTGCGAGCGGTAGCCGCGTGGCGATCGTGTGCCTGTCGACGGGCGAGATCGCCGTGGACAACCTCCGCGGCACGAAGGCCGTCATCGAAGCGCCGATGCCCAAGCTCGCGGGCGCCGCGATGGCGGGCGACGGGACGATCTACGTGGTCACCGCCGATCAGCATCTCGCCGCGGTCGCCCCGAACAGCACGCGGCTCTCCCCGCTTCCGTGGCCGAACGAATGGTCGGGAACTGTCGTGCCCGACGGCATCGCGGTCGCGGCGGGCGCCGAGACCGCGGCCATCGCGGAGCGCACCGATGACGGCGCGTGGCTGCGGGTCTTCGCGACGAACAACATCGCCCAGCGGCTGTCCATGCGCCTTGCGGGCGTGCCGCAGGGTGGCATCGTGGCGCTCTACCCGTTCGCGTACTACGGCTTCGGGACGAGCGTGAGGCACGTGGACCTCGCCAGCGGACTGCTCGAAACGATGGCTGACGTGGGGGCGAACGCGAGGCCGCTCGGGGTCGTGAACCGCTAGCGCATCGCGTCGAGCAGCGTGCTCACGTCGCGGTTGAACGTGTCGATCTCCACGAGCGGCTTCTCGGCGAGTGCCGGGATGCGCGCGTTCACGCCGTCCTCGTACGTCGGGAGCTCGGCCTGGTAGTAGATGCCGACCGGGATGGGCTCGGTCTCGTAGCTCCGCGCAACGGCGGCGGCCTTCTTCATGATGATCTCGGTCTGGTCGGTCACGTCCTTCACCTTGCCGTCGAAGCCCTGCTCTTCCAGCTTGTAGAGGCGTGACTTCTTCTCCGGCAGGTCGGCGCCCTCGTACCACTCCTTCGTGTAGAGGTCGTTATACGTCGGGCACGTCTGCAGCACGTCGACGAGCGCAGAGCCCCTGTGCTGGATGGCCTTCACGAGGATGCCGGCGAGGTACTTCGGTTCAAGTGCGTACGCGCGGGCGATGAACGTGTAGCCCGCCGCCACGGCCATCGCGATCGGGTTGATCCCGTCCTGGATCGCCTGCTCGGGCATCGACTTCGTCTTCTTGCCCTTCGCGAGGGTCGGCGAGGCCTGGCCCTTGGTGAGTCCGTACACGTTGTTGTTGTGGACGATGTACGTGAAGTCGAGGTTGCGGCGGCCGGAGTTCACGAAGTAGCCCGCGCCGATGCCGTAGCCATCGCCGTCGCCGCCCATCGCGAGCACGGTGACCGCGCTGTTCACGAGCCGGCCGCCCGTCGCGACGGGAAGGACGCGCCCATGCAGGGTGTGGAACCCGTAGGCCTTCACGTAGTGCGGCGTCTTCCCCGAACAGCCGATGCCGGAGAAGCACGCGACCTTGTCCGGATCGAGGTTCAGCTGCGCGAGCGCCATCTGGACGCCCGTCAGGATGCCAAAGTCCCCGCAGCCGGGGCACCAATCATTGTGCAGATCGGACTTGTAGTCCTTGATCGTGAACTTCACCGGCACCGGCGGCTTCATCTCAACGGACATGCGTCACCACCGGCTCCGCGGTCCCGCCCGCGAGCACCTTCGACAGCTCCCGCACGAGCTCGTCCTCGCTGAACGGCCGGCCGTCGAACTTCAGGATCCGCTGCTCGATCTTCACGCCGGTGTGCTCGCGGATGACCGAGCCGAGCTGGCCGGAGTAGTTCTCCTCCACCAGCACCAGCTGCTTCGCCTTCGCGAGCACCGCTGCGACGTCGTCGACGGGGAAGGGCTTCATGAGCCGCACCTGAAGGAAGTTCACCTGCTTGCCGTCCTCGGCGAGCACGGCCATCGCGTCCTGGATCGTGCCCTTCGTCGAGCCCCAACCGACGACCGTGAGGTCGGCGCTCTCGGGCCCCCAGAGCTTGCAGCGCTGCTCCGCCGGGATCGCCTTGAGCAGCAGGGCAAGCTTGCCCATGCGCTTTTCCATCATCGCCATGCGCATCTCGACGCCCTCGGTGATGTG
>JALYKF010000050.1 GCA_030774905.1 Chloroflexota bacterium | reverse complement strand
TCCGACTCGTTCTTGAAGACGAGCGGTGGGATCCCCTGCGAGATGAGGTTGCGACGGTGGATCCGAGCGAACGATTGGGCGATGACCGCGTGGATCCCGAGCGCCTTGGGCGCGAGCGCCGCATGCTCGCGGCTCGACCCCTGTCCGTAGTTCTGGCCGGCCACGATGAATCCGCCGCCCTTCTCGCGGGCCCGCTGCGGGAACGTGGCGTCGAAGCGCTTGAACGTGAACTCGGCGATCGCGTTGACGTTCGAGCGGAGGGCCATGACGACCGCGCCGTCGGGCGAGAGGTCGCCCGTCGACACGTCGTCGCCGAGCTTGATGATGACCTCGCCGTGCAGCATGTTCTGCAGCGGCGTCTGCCGCGGGGGCGGCTGGATGTTCGGCCCCTTGACCACACGCACCGTGCGCGCCTCATCCGGCGGCGGGGGAACGAGGATGTTCGAGTCGTCGACACCCGGATCCATCGCCGGAACGGTGAACGTCGGCTCCGTGCCGAGATCTCGCGGGTCGGTGATCACGCCAAAGAGCGCCGTCGCGGCGGCCGTGGTCGGGCTGCACAGGTAGACCTGATCGTTGTCGGTGCCGCTGCGTCCGGGGAAGTTGCGGTTGAACGTGCGCACCGAAACGCTGCCGGTCGGAGGCGCCTGGCCCATGCCGACGCACGGGCCGCACGCGGGCTCGAGCATCCGGGCGCCGGCGGCGAGCATGTCCTGGTAGGCCCCGCCGTCCGCCAGCGCGTCGAGGATCTGCTTCGAGCCAGGGGTCACGGTCATGAAGATCTCGGGATGCGCGGTCTTGCCCTTCATGACCGCGGCGACGATCGCAAGGTCCGCGTAGCCCGAGTTCACGCTCGAGCCGACGCAGACCTGCTGCACCTTGATGCCCGCGACCTCGCGCACCGGAACGACGTTGCCCGGGCTCGAGGGCTTGGCGATGAGCGGCTCGAGCTTCGCGAGATCGATGACCTCGCGCTCTTCGTACGAGGCGCCCGTGTCGGCCGCGAGCTCGACGTAGTCGCCGGGCCGCCGCTGCTCGGTGAGCCATTCCTTGGTGCGTTTGTCGCTCGGGAAGATGCCGGTCGTCGCGCCGAGCTCCGCGATCATGTTGCAGATCGTCCCGCGCTCGGGGACCGAGAGGGTCTCGACGCCCGGTCCGGTGAATTCGAAGATGCGGCCGACGCCGCCCTTGACGTCGCGGCGGCGGAGCAGCTCCAGGATGATGTCCTTCGCCTGGATCCACGGGCCGAGCGTGTTCTCGAGCCGGACCTCGACGACCTTCGGCATCGCCATCGTGAAGCCGTGGCCGGCGAGGGCGACCGCGACATCGAGGCCGCCCGCGCCGATAGCGATCATCGACACCGATCCGGCCATGACCGTGTGGCTGTCCGCGCCAAGGAGGGTCTGGCCAGGCTTCGCGAAGCGCTCCATGTGCAGGTAGTGGCAGATGCCGGTCCCCGGACGCGAGAAGTGGATCCCGTGCCGCTGCGCGAACGAGCGCAGGAACATGTGGTCGTCCGGGTTCTTGAAGTCGATCGCCAGGATGTTGTGGTCGACGTAGACGATCGCGAAGGGGATCTTGATCTGGTCGATGCCGAGCTCTTCGAGCTGGAGGAAGCTCATCGTGCCGGTGGTGTCCTGGAGGAGGCCCTGGTCGACCCCGATCGAGATCTCGCTGCCGGCCGTGAGCTCGCCCGCGGTGAGATGGCTCTGGATGATCTTCTGGGTCAGGTTCAATGCGGCCACGTGACGCCTCCCCCTGGATTGGCCCATCCTAGGCGCGCAACTGGCACATAGAACAGTCCTATCGCCTTGCTAGCACCATAGATTTCATCTATATCTGAGCGATGGAGCTGGGTCAGGTCGAGGCCTTCCTCGAAGCGAACCGGCGCGGATCGATCAGCCGGGCCGCGGACGCCCTCGGACTGACCCAGCCGACCTGCACGGCCCGCCTGCACGGTCTCGAGCGCGAGCTCGGGGCGCAGCTGCTGGTGCGGGGACGGCGTGGCGTGTCGCTCACGCCGGCGGGGCGGCGCTTCCTGCCCCGCGCCATCGCCGCCATGGACTCATTACGCCGCGGCGCGACAGAAGCGAAGGCGGGCAGCGACGCCCGCGGTGGCCTGCTCGCGATCGGGCTCGCCTCCGATCTGGCGCTCTACCTCGCACCGCGGGCGCTCGCCCGATTCGCCGCGCGCCATCCCCAGGTGGAGACCCTCGTCCGAAGCGGGCACTCGCGGTTCGTCGCGGACCTCCTGCGCAGCGAGGAGGTGGAGCTCGCGCTCGTGAGCCAGCTCGTCGTGCTGCCCGATCTCGCGTCCCGCGTGCTGTTCACGGAGGCAGTTCCGGTCGTGGTCGCCCCATCCCACCGGCTCGCGCGGCGGAGCGCGGTCAAGATGGACGAGCTCGCCCAGTCCGGTCTCGTCGTACGTGATCCCGCGGCATTCCTTCACACGATGACGATGGCGTTCTTCGCCGCTGGCGAGACCGCGCCGCGCATCCTGATGGAGCTTGACAACACCGAGGCCTGCAAACGTGTCGTGCTCTCCGGGCTCGGCGCGGCGCTGCTGCCCGAGATGGCGATTCGCGCGGAGCTCGGCCGCGGCGACCTCGTGCAGCTGCGCGTCGAGGGACACCCGCCGCCCAAGCGCGCGATCCACGCGCTCACCAGGCAAGGGTCCGGGCCATCGGCCGGAGCGACCGCCTTGCTACGGTTGATGGCCTGATGGACCTGTCGGCGATCATCGCGATCGTCCTCATCGACCTGGCGCTCTCCGGCGACAACGCCCTCCTCATCGGGATGGCGGCGCGACGGCTGCCCGATGCCCAGCGTCGCCGCGCGATCGTGCTGGGCGGCGCGCTCGCGGTCGTCCTGCGCGTTGCGGCAGCGGCCGTCGTGTCGTTCCTCCTCGCGATCCCGTACCTGCAGCTCACCGGCGGCGTGGTCCTTGCGATCATCGCGTACCGCCTGGTCCGGCCGTCCGCGGCGGAGGGTCATTCGTCCGTCCAGCCCGCCGGGTCGATGCGCGAGGCGGTGTGGACGATCCTCGTCGCCGATGCGGCGATGAGCGTTGAGAACGTTCTCGGCGTCGGCGGCGCGGCGCACGGCGACCTGCCACTGCTCGGGTTCGGCCTCATCGTCTCCATCCCGATCGTCCTCTTTGGCAGCGGGATCATCGCCCGCATGTTGGATCGCGCGCCGAACCTCATCTGGGTGGGCGCGCTCGCGCTGATCTGGACGAGCGCGGACATGATCCTTGGCGATCCGGCGCTCGACCCACACGTGACCGACCACTGGATCATCAGTGCCGTGGCCGCGCTCGCGATCCTCGGTGCGATCGTGGGCATGCGCGCGCTCCGCCACCGTACGGCGTGAGCCGCGGCCGAGCCTCGCTCCTGCTCGCGGTCGGGCTCGTGCTCGGCATGACCACCTGGTTCTCGGCCGCGGCCGTCCTGCCGGCACTGCGTGCGCTGTGGTCGCTCTCGAGCGGCGAAGCCGCGTGGCTCACCATCGCCGTCCAACTGGGGTTCGTCGCGGGGTCGCTCGTCTCGGCGGGTGCGAATCTCGCGGACCGGCTGCCGATCCGGCGATTGATCCTGGGCTCGGCCATCGGCGCCGCGATCGCCAATGCGCTCGTCGTCGTCGCCCCGG
>JALYKF010000049.1 GCA_030774905.1 Chloroflexota bacterium | reverse complement strand
CTCGGTGCGGCGATCGCGTGGCTCGCGGAGCCGATCCCCGACTTCGCAGTCGCGCTTGGGCTCGCAGCGGCGTGGGGCGCCACCGGCCTCGTGACGCTCCCGGTCGCGCTCAGCGGCTTCGCGAGCTCGTCGTGGCTGCTCGCGCTCGGCGCGCTCGCGCTCGCGGCGGCGATGGCCCGCACGGGCCTCCTCTTCCGCGCCGCGCTGCTGCTCCTGCGGCTCTTTCCCGCGACCGCGACGGGCCAGCTCTTCGCACTGCTCTTCGGCGGCGTGCTCATCACACCGCTCGTCCCACTCTCGGTCGCGCGCGTCGCCGCGATCATGCCGGTCGCGAGCGAGATCGGGCAGTCCCTCGGCTACGCGCCTCGGAGCAACGGCAGCGCGCGGCTCGCGTTCGCCGGCCTCATCGGCTACTGGTACTTCTCGAGCATCTTCCTCACTGGGCTCGCGACGAACTTCTTCGTCGTGCAGCTCCTCTCGCCCGCGGATCGCGCGCGGTTCTCGTGGCTCGGCTGGCTCGGGGCGGCCGCACCGGTCGGGTTCCTCTGTCTCATCGGCGCCGCGACGGCGCTGCTACTGCTCTTCCGGCCGGAGCGTGCGGCGGCGCGGATCCAGGACGCGACGCGGCGGCAGCAGCGGATCCTCGGCCCACTTTCGCGTGGCGAGCAGATCGCCATCCTCGCGGCGGGACTGCTGCTCGCCGGGCTGATCGCGCAGCCGGTCCTCAACGTCGAGCCGGCGTGGCTCGCGATCCTCGCCCTCGTGGTCGTGACCGCGGGGGCACTCGACCGCGAGCGCTTCCGCGCCGGCATCGACTGGGGCTTCCTGATGCTGTTCGGCGCATTGCTCGGCTCGGGCAACGTCATGCAGGCGACGCACGTCGACAAGTGGGTCGCCGCGGGTCTCGTCGAGCGCACCTCGCGGCTCGGCGATCCGGGCCTCGTGCTCATCGCGATCGCGGCGGCGACGATCCTCCTCCGGTTCGTCCTCCCGAGCCGGCCGACGATGCTCCTCCTCGCGCTCGCGGTCGTGCCCGCGGCGCCGCAGCTCGGGATCTCGCCGTGGCTCGCAGGCCTGACGGTGCTGCTCGCCGCGAATATCTGGATCCTCCCGTACCAGGGGCTCGAGTACCTTGTCGCGCGCGAGGCGACCGGGGGCCAGGACTTCGACGACCGCCAGGGCACGCGCATCGGCGCCGCCCTGACGGCCGTGCGGTTCGTCGCGATCGCCGCGAGCGTCCCGGCGTGGAAGCTGATGGGACTGCTTGGCTAGCCACCCATCCACGACCGCAGAATGCCAGGGAGCTCGACGAGCGACGCGATCGTCGCGTCGGGGCGCTCCTGGTACTGCCCTTCGGGAATCGCTCGCTCGCTCTTCCAGACGGCGCGCATGCCGATCCGCTTCGCTCCGACGACATCGGCGACGAACTCATCGCCGACCATGAACGCTTCCTTCGGAGCCGCGCCCGCCAGTTCGAGGGCGCGCTCGAACATCGCGGGGTGTGGTTTCGACCAGCCGATCGAGTAGGACGACACGACGTGATCAACGAGTCCGTCCAGACGCAGACGCTGGCAATCGCGGAGCACATCCATGTCACCGCGCGTGATCGTGTTCGTCAGTACGGCGACGGTCAGCCCATGCGCCTTGCTCCAGCGGAGCGCCGCTTCAGCGCCCGGCGCAAGCGAGAAGGCGTCGGGCAGTGGCGATGCGAACGCGACGCGTAGCCGCTCCACGTCGGGATCTGTCCACGTCTCGCCGCGCGCTCTGAGCCATTCCGCGATCCAGCGGTTCGTCTCCTGGCGATGCGGATCGTCCGGCGGCGCCCGGCGAATGTCTGCCGCGTACAGCGCGTCGGCCAGCGGGAGATCACCGAACTCGCGCCGCACGCGTGCCATGACCACGGGCCGCCAGTGATCCTCGCCCGGGGCGGCTTCCACGAGCGTGCCACCGAAGTCGAAGAACGCGGCTCGGAATGGACTCAACCTTCGACCTCGTCGCGCCGGATGCGCATGAGGTGCTCCGGATCCGGCTCGTCGGGCACCGTCGCGTCCTTCAAGAAGCGGAACCCAGCCTTCTCGTAGGCGCGGATCGCAGTCGTGTTCTTCACCGAGGGACCGATCACGCATTCGTCGACGTCGTACGTCGGGAAGACGACGTCGCGCAGGAACGCGCGGATGAGCTTCGGCCCATGGCCCTTCCCGATCTCCGCCGGCTCGCCGATGAACAGGTCGATGCCCGCGGCCGGCGCATCGAGCGCGAGCGCCTCGCCGTACTCGTCGTGGTCGTCGATGCGGTAGCTCTGGATGAAGCCCATCGGCCGGCCGCGATGCCGGATGAAGAAGATCTCCGTGTCGAGATCGTCGCCTCGGATCCGGGAGCGGTACTTCTCGAGCTCGTCGTCGGGATACTCGGCGCGCGGCGGATCCGCCCACCACCGGCGCACGTGCGGCTCGAGGAGCCAGCGGCGGACGAGAGGGAGGTCCACTTCGGTCAGTGGCGAGAACTCGTACTCAGGCTCGGGCGTACTCAGTGATGCCAAGCTTCTCGAGCGTCTCCGGCTTCGGCACGCCGTCGTCGGACCAACCGCGGCTCCGGTAGTACGCGCGGACCTGCTCCGCGATGTCGTCGACGTCCAGGCGCACGCGCGAGAGGACGCCCGAGACGTGCGGCTTCATGACCTGCTCCGGTAGCTTGTCGTCGCTCGCGCCGAAGCCCTCGCGGTTGTTGAACAGGCGCGCGAGCGTGAGCGAGAGCTCGCCGATCTCCGTGAGCCCAGCGGTGTCGAGACCCCATCCGGTCACCGCGTTCAGGATGTCGGTGAGCTTCGGATCGTCGTAGCGGAGGAAAAAGCACATCCCGACGGTGTTCTTTGCCGAACGGGACGGCAGGTTCGAGTTCATGTGGTCGCCCCCGGTCGGGCTCGTCGCGTAGCTCACGCGGACCTGCTTCCCGTACTCGGTGCGCTGCCGGGGATCGTGCATCGCGAGCTCCTGCCCGCGCACCGCGGTGAGGTACTCCGCACCGCCGAGCGTCTGCGCCGCGCGGACCGACCCCTCGGCGAGCGTGTCGCCGAGCCCGCGGCGGTACGCGATGGCATCGGTCGCCGCGAGCACGGCCTTCCCGTTGCCGAACTCGACGGCCTGCCCGTCCAGCTCCGCGTCCGGGAGCAGTCCCTTGGCCCGGAGGTCCATGACCCACGCGACCGTCGCGCCGAGCGAGATCGTGTCGAGCCCGAGGGCGTTGCAGCGCTCGTTCGTCTTCGAGAGGAGCGCGAGATCGTCCACGCCGCAGTCGGCGCCGAGGGCGGCGATCGATTCGTACTCGATGCCGCCGTACTTGGGGTCGACCTGGTACGGCGTCTCCATCTTGACGACCTTCTTGCAGCGGACGGAGCACGCCCAGCACGCCTCCATCTTCACGCGGTAGCCCTTCTCGACGAGCGCCTCCGCGCTGATCTCCGCCGCGCCCTCGAAGGGGCCGCCGGCGTAGTTGCGGACGGCCATGCCGCCGACGCGGGTGTAGCCGTCGAGACCCATGCCGGTGCCGAAGTTGTGGAAGGCCCAGTGGTTCTCCTGGAGCGTGTCCGCGACCCAGCGGGCGACCTCTTTCACCTTCACCGCGTCGTGCAGCGGGACGGCGCGCGAGCCCTTCACGACGATGGCCTTCAGCTTCTTGCTGCCCATGACC
>JALYKF010000048.1 GCA_030774905.1 Chloroflexota bacterium | reverse complement strand
CCAAGGCGCCGTCGTCCGCGCGCGCCGCGATCGAGCACAAGCTCGCCCAGGTGCATCACCGGCGCGGCGACTGGGTGAGCGCGGAGCGCCAGTACGCGGCCGCGCGCAAGGCGAGCACGACGCTCGGTGAGCAGGCCCGGATCCTCGCCGACTGGAGTCTCGCGGCGCATCGCTCCGGCGACGGTCCGCGCGCGAAGCGTCTCGCGTCCGAAGCCCTGGGGCTCGCGGAGCGATCCAAGGACAAGCGCGCGCTGGCGCAGACCCACAACATCCTCGGCATCCTCGGCGCATCCGACAGCCGTGCGCATCTCGAGACGAGCGTCGAACTCGCGCGGCAGCTCGGCGACCCTGAGGCCCTCGTCGCGGCGCTGAACAATCTCGCGCTCGCGCTGAAGGACGCGGGTGATCTCGAGCGGGCGCGCGCGCTCACGGAGCGGGCCCTCACCGAGTGCGAGGCCCTTGGCGACCGGCACCGCACCGCGGCGCTCGAGAACAATCTCGCCGACATCCTTCGCGCGCAGGGGGACAAGGCCGCGTCGATGCGCCACCTCAAGCGCGCGGTCCGGCTCTTCTCAGAGATCGGCGAGCCCGGCACGTCGGAGCCCGAGAAATGGAAGCTCGTCGCCTGGTGAGCAATCTCTTGCCGTTTGTGGAGACGTGCGACCAGCCAGCACCGGACTCGCGACCGCGTTCTTCCGCCTCTACCTGCTGGACGCTCTGAGCAGCGCGCCGGCGCGCCCGGCGTCGATCCTCGCGCGCGTTTCGGCGGAGAAGCTGCCCTTCGCGACCGGCGCGTTCGGCCGGGCCTTGCAGTCGCTCCTCGAGGGCGGATACCTGACGCCCGCGCGCGATGGCATGGTCGCGCTCACGGCGCTCGGCGCGGCGGAGCGCATGGCCGAGCGTGCGCGCTGGACCGCGGTGATGCCGAGCGTGATGCGCCTGCTCGGCGACATGGCCCCACGTCCCGCGCCAGCCGTCGCCGAGGCGATCCCGGTGTACCGCGCGAAGATCGCCGACGCGTACGCCGAGCGCGTGCTCGTCGCCTATGTGCGCGATCGGGTCGCATCCGCGCGCGAAGGCGGACGGCCGTTCTGCGTCGTCCTCGTCGCTATCGGGATCGAGCACGGCAATGAGGCCACCCGGCGTTCGATGGTCCACCGGGCGATCCGCGCGTCTTTGGGTGGAGCGACGACGCTCTTCGGCGGCGACGTGACGGCCTTCAGGTACGGCGACGAAGGCATCGCGCTCGTCGCGCCGCGGCCCGAGGAGATGGGCCTCGTGACAGTGGCCCGGGCGCGGGTCGATGAGCTCGTCCGCTCGATGACCTCGAGCGTGCGTGCGTTCGGCGGGGCGCGATGGCACGTCCACGCCGGTGGCGCGACGTGGTCGATCGAGATCGGTACCACCGGCGTCCTGCTCCGCGTCGCAGAGGACGCGCTCCGCATGGACGCCGAGGCGGTGACGGCGGCCTGACGTAGCCTTCGCGCGATGGCCGAGCCGACGCTCTCGCAGCAAGTCACGAAGCTCTATGACCTCATCGCCGGCTACCACGCCACGCATCTGCTCGAGATCGGCCGCGTGCTCGGCGTGTGGGAGGCGATCACCGCCCGGCCGGGCATCACGTCCAACGACCTGGCGCGGCAGCTGGGGACCGATCCGTTCTACACCGATGTGCTCGTCCGGACGGCCTTCGCCTTCGAGCTCGTCGACCACGACGGCGCAGGGTGGCGAATGGCCGCGCATTTCGACCAGATCCTCGGCACGCCGAGCTCGACCTTTTATCTCGGGACGGCGCCTGGCGCGCACTTCGCCGTTGGGGCCGACTATGCCGATTACGTGCGCCGGTTCCGGGAAGGCGCGCGCGTCACGTATCAGGAGCACGGGCCGGAGTTCATGCGTGCGGTCGCCGAAGCGCTGAAGGCGCTGCCGCGCATCTTCACCGATCTCGTCCTGCCGAAGCTGCCGCAGCTGCAGGCCCGGTTCGAGAGTGGCGCGCGGGTCCTCGATGTCGGCTGCGGGGCCGGTGCAGCGCTCGTCCACCTGGCCGAACACTTTCCCAACGTCACGGCCGTCGGTGTCGACAACGAGCCGCAGTCGATCGAGCTCGCGAACGCGCTCATCGAGGAGCGCGGATTGAAGGGACGATGCGAGGCCCGGCTCATGGGCGCGGAGCGATTGGCCGAGGACGGTGCTTACGACGTCGCGACGAGCTTCCTGGTGGTCCACGAGATCGACCCAAAGGACAAGACCACCGCCTTCGCCGCGATCGCCCGCGCGCTGAAGCCCGGCGGCTCGTTCGTCATCTTCGACGAGACCTACCCGGCAACGGATGCGGAGCTCCGAACGATGCCGGCGCGCTTCGCTGCGCTCGCGCAGTGGTTCGAGCTCACCTGGGGCAATCGGGTGAACACGCGCGCCGAGCTGGTGGAGCTGTGCCGTGGTGCGGGCCTGCAGATCGGCGAAGAGACGACGTTCTCGCGCTTCTACATCGGGGTCGCGGAGAAGCGCTAGCCGAGCGGCCCGACCCGCACCCCGCCGAGGTTGCGCTCGCGCTCCGCTGCCGTGGGCCGGCTGCGGCGCTCGATGTAGTCGGCGAACGGCACGAAGTGCGGGTTCTCGCAGAGCGTCGTACCGAGGATC
>JALYKF010000047.1 GCA_030774905.1 Chloroflexota bacterium | reverse complement strand
TCACGCCCGTGTCGATGAGCGCGATCTTCGGTCCCGCGCCGACGGTGCGCTCGGTCGAGATGCTCGCCTCTGACACGAGCGGCCGCTGGGCGAGCGCGCTCGTCGCGCGAGCTTTCGCGATCGCCTCGTTGCCGATGTCCGCGTCCAGCGCGCGGTGCGGCGGCACCTGGATGAGCGCACCGCGGAGCGTCCCGGCGGACCGCAGGCGGCGCGTGAGCGCGCGCGTGTCGACGCCGGAGATCCCGGCCACGCCGTTCGCGCGCAGGTAGGAATCGAGATCATCGGTGCCTTCGCGGCAGCTCGCGTTCAGCTCGCGGACGACGAGCGCCTCGACCCACGGCTTGCGCGACTCCGCGGCGCGGTCGAACACGCCGTAGTTGCCGATGAGGGGGTACGTCATCACGACGAGCTGGCCGTTGTACGAGGGATCCGACGCGACCTCCTGGTAGCCGGTCATGGCCGTGTTGAACACGACCTCGCCGGACGCGCTCGAGGCGTCCCCGAAGGCTTCTCCCCACCAGACCGAGCCGTCCTCGAGTCCGAGCACCGCTGCCCTGCTCATCGGTGCATAACTATACATATCTGATGCATAAAGATGCAATTGGCGCTCGAGCAGCAGCGCCTCGCGCTCGGCGACGGCGCTGCGCCGGCGTCCCATCTACGCCAGGGCCCCCGAGGCAAGATCGGATCGCACGTCGCCGTCGACGATCACCGTGACGACGCGGCCGGTGAGCTCGTGGCCGAGCAGCGGCGTGTTCTTGCCGAGCGATCGGAGCGATGCCGCCGCGGGGATCCACACGGCGCGCGGATCGATGACCACCAGATCGTCCGTGGGCAGGTCGATGCCGAGCACCCGCGCGGGGCCCGTCGTGAGTGCCTCGACCACGCGGTCCCACGTTCCCCACCCCGCCTCGACGCCCATGAGCAGGAGCGGCACGGCGGTCTCGAAGACGCTGATGCCGAAGGCCGCTTCCTGGTACTCGACGTCCTTGCGCGTGGATGCGTGCGGCGCGTGGTCCGTCGCGATCGCGTCGATCGTGCCGTCCATCAGCCCGGCCCAGCACGCCCGGACGTCGGCCGCGGTGCGCAGCGGCGGATTCACCTTGGTGGCCGTGTCGTACGGCGCGGCGCGCGGCCCATCGTCGTCCCAGGCGAACGCGCGCGAGCCGGCGACCCATTCGTCGGTGAGCGCGAGATGATGCGGGGTGACCTCCGCCGTGATCAGCGCGCCGCCGGCCTTCGCCCGGCGCACGAGCTCGACGCTGCCCGCGGTGGACACGTGCGACAGGTGCAGGCGGCCGCCGGTGAGCTTCGCGAGCGCGAGGTCGCGCGCGATCGCGGACTCCTCCGCGGCCGCGGGCATGCCCGCGAGACCGAGCTTCGCGGATACGACGCCCTCGTGCATGACCCCGCCCGCCGACAGCGCGAGATCCTGCGAGTGCTCGAGGATCGGGCGTCGGGCAGCGCGTGCGTACTCGAGCGCGTTGCGGAACAGCTGGGCGTCGGCGACCGGCGAGCCGTCGTCAGAGAACGCGACGGCTCCGGCGGCGGCGAGCTCGATGAGGTCCGCCAGTTCCGTGCCCTTCCGGCCGCGCGTGATCGTCGCGATCGGAAGGACCCGCGCGGCGTTGGCCGCCGCCCCGCGCGCGATGAGCTCGGCGACGAGGCCCGGCGAATCGATGGCCGGCTCGGTGTTCGGCATCGCGCAGATCGTGGTGAACCCGCCGGCCAGCGCGGCACGCGCGCCGGTCGCAACCGTCTCCGATTCCTCGAACCCCGGCTCGCGCAGGTGCGCGTGCAGATCGATGAAGCCGGGCGCCGTGATCCAGCCTCGCTTCGCGGCATCACGCTTGACCTCGGTCGTGCTCATTCGCCGGGTGTCCCGGCGAGGAGATAGAGAAGGGCCATCCGCACGGCCACGCCGTTCCTGACCTGCGCCTCGATGAGCGAGCGCGAGCCGTGCGCGACGGAGGCCGCGATCTCGACGCCCTCGTTCATCGGGCCTGGATGCAGCACCGGCGCCTCCGGCCGCATGAGCGCCACGCGCCGTTCGGTCACGCCCCATTCCCGCGCGTACTCGCGGATCGAGGGCAGCAGCCCGGCGTGCTGACGCTCCTTCTGTAGACGAAGCGCGATGACCGCGTCGGCGCCGTCGAGCGCGCGGTCCAGGTCGGGCTCGAACGTCGTGCCCCGCGGAGTGGCGCCACAGCGCCATGCGGACGGGACGAGGGTCGGTGGACCAGACAACGTGACCGT
>JALYKF010000046.1 GCA_030774905.1 Chloroflexota bacterium | reverse complement strand
TCGCAGCGGCTCGAGGACGCGCGGGACGCGGATGGTCAGCCCTGCGACATGCCGCGGCCGGCGACCACCGCGATGAGCGACATGAGGACGAGCAGCAGCCCGACGCCGCTGAACGCCGCGGCGATGCCGGTCACGCCCGCGATCGCGCCGAAGATCGGCGTGGCGATGCCGCCGATGGGCTGCGCCGCGAGGTAATACGCGCCAAGCACCGCGCCGCGCCGATCCGCCGGCGCCGTGTCCATGACCAGGACTTCGGTCGCCGTGCCCCGCATCGAGAACGCGAGCCCGAAGATGATCAGCGGGATGACCAGCAGCTCGTTCGGCACGAGCGTGAGCAGATACACCGACGGTCCGATGAACCCGAGCGAGATGAGGATCGGCGTCCGTCGGCCGAGACGGTCGGACAGCCACCCACCCGCCGGCGCGCCGACCACGCCGAGGAGCTGGGTGAAGCCGAAGGCCGCTGCCGCGAGCGGCGGCGAGATGCCCCGCGCGTCGACCAGGTACAGCGCGAGGAACGCGAGCATGGCCGAGATCCCGACCTGGAACGCGACTGACAGCGACACGAGCGGCCCGATCGTCGCGATCACCGTCCGGATCTCGCGGAACGGCGCCCAGACATCGCCGGCCGCTCGGGTGAGTCGATCCGGCGACGCGACCCACCAGAGCAGGACGCCGAGCACCATCGGCACGATCGCGAACCAGAGATACGGGGTGCGCCAGGTCCCGGTCGTCGTGGCGAGGTACGCAGCCAGCAGCGGTGCGGCGAAGAACGACAGGTGCCCCCCGGTGATGTGGAATCCCATCGCCGACCCGCGCACGCGCGGTGAGAACGAACGCGCGATGAGCGCCGCGGCCGGCGCGTGGTACGTACCCGAGATGATCCCGAGCGCGAGCAACAGCACGAGCAGCTGGCCGTAGTCACCGGCCTGTGCGAGCGCGACGCTCACCAATCCCGTGAACACGAGGCCCACGACGATGACCGTGCGTGACCCGATGCGATCGGCCAGCAGCCCGATGGGTCCGTTCGAGAGGCCCAGGCTCAGCGAGTACGCCGACACGGCGAACCCGGACTGCGCGTAGCTCAGCTGGAAGGTGTCGCGGATGAGCGGCAGGAGCGGGTTGAGCAGGCTATTGCTCGTGTGATGCGCGAAGTGCGCCGCCGTGATCGTCCCGAGGAGGAGACGGCCCCGCCGGCTCCGGAGCGACAGCTCCTCCGATGCACCTGTGGGTGCGACCGTTAGGACAGCGGGCTCTGTGGCGACGGTCATGCGCGTCAGTATCGGGTGGCTAGGCCGCGGCACGGTCCGGGACGCTGAACGTGAACGTGCTGCCGAGTCCCGGGGAGCTCTCCACCCAGAGCCGTCCGCCATGCAGCTCGACGAGGCTCTTGGCCAACGCGAGCCCGAGGCCGGTGCTCGCTTCCTGCCGGCGGCCCGATTCGGCCTGGACGAACTTCTCGAAGATGCGGGCCTGGTCGGCCACCGCGATGCCGATCCCGCTGTCCTTTACGGAGATGCGGACCTCGCCGTCGGTCCGCGTCGCACCGACGTCGATGCGTCCACTCTCGGGAGTGAACTTCTCCGCATTCGACAGAAGGTTGAAGAGGACCTGCCGGAGCTTGCGCTCGTCCGCGTCGATCTCGCCGACATTCGGATCGATGTTCACGGCGATGACGATCGCATGCTTGGCGGCGCGTTCGCGGATCATCATCACGCTGCCGTCGATGAGCGGTGCGACCGCCATCCGAGCGGGCTCCAGCTCCATCTTGCCGGCTTCGACCTTCGATAGGTCCAGCACGTCGTTGATCAGCCCGAGTAGATGATGACCCGAGACGAGGACATCGCGGGTGTACTCCTGCTGCCGCTCGTTCAAGGGACCGAACATCTGCTGCAGCAGGACCTCCGAGAAGCCGATGATCGCGTTGAGGGGAGTACGCAGCTCGTGACTCATGTTCGCGAGGAAGATCGACTTGTTGCGGTTCGCCGCCTCCACTTCCCCGTAGAGGCGCCCGAGCTCGTCGTTCATCGCGTTGAGGTGCCTGCCGAGGCTGCCAAGCTCGTCCCGATTGGCAACCGCGACGTGCTTCGTGAAGTCGCCCGCCGCGATACCTCCGAGCCGGTCGTCGATCGCCCGCAGGGGCCGGACGACGGAGAGCGCGAGCGCCGATCCGAGGAGGATCGCGAGTGCGAGACTGCCGATCGCGGCGCCGATAACTGTGACCTGGGACGCGTCGTATGCCGCGGCACTCGCCTGGCTCGCGTCGAACATCTCGGCCTCGGCCTTGTGTACAAGCTCGTTGGTGCGACGATCGAGCCGATCCGCCAGGGGCCGCGCATCGGCCGCGTAGCGCGCGCGTGCCTCATCGGAACGACCGGCTCGCGCGAGATCGATGGCGGCCTTGAGCGACGCCGCGAACGACACGTGCGCCTCGCGGATCTGTGCCACCTGGTCGCGCTCGTTCGCGGCCACGAACTCGAGCCGATCGACGTCGAACACGGCGAGGTTCACCTGACGGGCGGCGGTGTCGAGCTCCGCGGGCGAACCCGACGCGAGCGCGGAGGCGACCGCGGACAGCTCGTCGCTCGTTGTCTGGCGGAGGTCCCGGTAGGCGGCGGTCTTTCGCTGCAGCTGCGCGAGCTCATCCGCGCGCGCATTCGCCCCTTGCAGGGCCTGGAGCCCGATCACGCCGACGGCCAGTAGGAGAACGGCGAGCAGAGCGAGCGATACCGCGAGCTTGGTGCCGATCGGCGCGGGCAGGCGCGCGACGAGGCGCGCGAGGCGGTCTACGCCTTCTGCTCCCTCTGCAGCCGCCGGAAGTACGCGAAGTCGGTGCCATCCGTGATGATCTGCGTGGGCGTCTTCTTGATGAGCTTCGCGTCCGTCAGGCGGAGCGTGAAGAAGCGCACCGTATCCTCCGGGTCGTAGTCGCGCCACTCACGGATCACGTCCTCACGCGGCGAATATTGCGCCTCCCGCCGGGCGTGGCAACGTCGTCACGCTCACGGGGGGAATGTCAGGATTCACGCCCAAAGCGCCGTGCTAACAGCCGAGGGCCTGCCCGACACCGCGGCAACCGGCTGCCACACACAGGATGACGGCGGGTACGTTCACATTTGCTCCACAGCCCCGGGCCACACTGCGATCGAAGGTCCTAGACGCGGGAGGGAAGAACGATGGTCGCAACGGTGACGGTCCAGGCCAAGCAGACGATGAGGGCGCTCGTTCAGGAGGGCTACGGCTCGGCTGACGCGCTCCACCTCCGGGAGATCGAGCGGCCCACGCCGACAGAGGGCCGCGTGCTGGTTCGGGTCCGTGCGGCCTCGGTCAACGCCTTGGACTGGCACACGGTGCACGGCGGCCTCCTGCTGAGCGTGATCGGGACCCTGATGCGCCAGAAGGACCAACCGGTCCGGGGCGTGGACTTCGCCGGCGTCGTCGAGGCCGTCGGCCCCAACGTGACGCGTTTCGCCGTTGGCGACGAGGTCTTCGGCGGTGCGCCGGCGGCGTTCGCCGAGTACGTCCTCGCGCGCGAGGACCGGCTGGTCTCTAAGCCGCGCAATGCGTCGTTCGAGCAGGCCGCGGCCGTAAACGTGGCAGGACGAACGGCGCTCCAGGGTCTGCGTGACCGCGCGCAGGTGAAGCCAGGACAGCGGGTGCTCGTCAACGGCGCCGGCGGCGGGGTCGGCACGTTCGCGGTGCAGATCGCGAAGGCCCTCGGGGCGCATGTGACGGCCGTGACCAGCACGCGGAACCTCGAACTGGTCCGTTCGCTCGGCCCCGACGAGATCATCGACTACACGAAGGTGGACTTCACGCGTCGGACCGAGCGCTACGACGCGATCTTCGACGTCGCCGCGAACCGCTCGCTCTCGGATCTGCGGCGCGTCCTCTCCCCTGAAGGCATCCTCGTGATGGCCGGCGCGAGCAAGCGCGGGTGGATCGCGATCTTCGCGCGTATCGGGTCCGCGTTCGTGCGCTCGCGCGTTCTCAAGCAGCGCATCGTGTTCTTTGTGGCGGCCTCGGGTGTGGACGATCTTCTGGTGCTCAAGGACCTCATCGAGGCTGGCACGGTCTGCCCGGCCATCGATCGGACCTATCCGTTGAGCGAGGGCGTCGAGGCCGTCCGATACGTCGGCACTGGTCAGGCTCGGGCGAAGGTCGTCATCACGATCGACTGAGCGCCGAGTTTGGCTGCGCCCATACATCGGAGCCGCCCCCGCGAGTCGAACCCGGAACCTGCGGTTTACAAAATCAATCGCCCGCCGTCCGTGGCGTATCGCGGTGTCGCGTCCTGTGCTCAAAATGCGCGACGCGGGCGGTGTTTCGTCCGCCCGCGTCCGCCGCGTATCGCCGTCGTTGCTACATCGGTTGCTACAAGGATTTGGCTAGCCGGAGGCTGGCGCTATTGGCAGAACGACTGAATGCCCTGCGTGGTCTGCCGATTCGCGTTGGCGCCTGGCGGGCAGTTCGCGCTCATGCCGAGCAACGAGGATGTCGCGCCATTGGTGTAGTTGCCGTTCGCGCCGGGGAGACCGGCGAAAATCGAGATGGCCGAGCCCGGCGGCGCGAAGCCCCAAGCGTCTGGAGCGCCTGGCTCGACGCTGGGAAGCCAGGCCCAGTTCCCCTTGATGATCGGACCTGGACCGGTAGGTGTCGGCGCCGCCCGGCTGAAGTTCGCGCACGTATCGGCAAACGCGACCTGCGCTGAGATTGCGAGTGACACGAGCACTGTGCTGAAGATGATCGCGATTCGGCGCATGACTATCCCTCCGAGATTCTTGGCGTAATCCTGCTCTTCGCACGGAGCCCGGGTCAGATGCGGAAACTCGGTATTTGGCGCGCCGTACGCAACGCTGTTACGCCGCTCGGCGTCGCTCTACCTTGTTCTCCCCTCTTGGATTAGCTGCCGAGCGCGCGATCCATCGCCTTCCTCGGCCTGGCGAAGATTCTCGCGCTCGCTCGGTACGACCTCGTACATCCGGATGTCGGCCGCCGACCCCGTCCAAGGGGGATGTAATCAGTTTGATCGAAAGTCTCTGCAACGGGCCATATCTAGCGGGGCCTACGAAAGGTGCGCTGCAGTTTTGGGAGGGCGAATCGATTGGCCCGACAGCTGAGGACTTTCGAAGGAAACTCCGGGATCAGGTCAAACGAGTCGACATCAAGAGCACGCGCATTCGCGCGGCTTTTAGGTTGAACTAGCGGAGTCGGGCGCCGACTTGGGGACTACCGCATTCCGATATTTGCCATTGCGATCTGGACTTGATGCCAACCTTGATGCCAGCGCGAGTGCCGAACGCTGCAACACGGTGCCGTCAGGTGCCCAACTCGCGTAAAGCCTGCCAGGTCTTGCCGTCCAATGCAGCGTCAACTCACGATTTCAAGACCGCCACTGCACTTCCCTGCATTTGCTTGCCATTCCGTGCATCTCCATGTAGCAGTTCTCAGGATCGCCGCAGAAACACAAGCCGACCCGCAAGGTGAGCCAGCAGACTCTCAACCGCCTCCCACTACGATTTCAACGATGATCAGGTGGCATACCACCGCAATTAATTGCCACTCACGCTCTGGGGTACCACCGGGTCACGGCCAATTGAAAAGAATTGAGATTGGACCCGTGGATCGCCGGCAGCGGCAATGAAAGCAACCCTGTCGGTCGTCCGGGCCTACGGATCCACAACCAGGTGGGGACGATTGCCGCGTGAGATTCCCGCCGGCTCCCCCATCGTGTTGGGCAACTACCCGAAGGGCTGGACGACCTCAATACATTTCGGTGTTCCACCCGCTTGGGTTCTCAAGGGCGAGCGCATTCGCCAGGTCTACGCGAGAACGGTCTTGCGCGGTCAGTTCCTTCCGACGCAGCGAAACTACGATCGTCAAGCGATTGAGGCAATGATCGCTGACGAGTCGATTGGTCCGATTGTGGAACAGTGGGATCACTGGCTGACCATCGCATGCGACCAGGTCGTGAACGTTCCGGATAGTGAGTGGTCCA
>JALYKF010000045.1 GCA_030774905.1 Chloroflexota bacterium | reverse complement strand
CCCCTAATTCTTGAGCTCCGTCCGCAGTTGGCGCATGTACGCGAAGTCCGAGCCCTGGGCGATGATCTGCTGCGACGTCATCGTGACGAGCTTGGCGTCGGCGAGCCGGAGCGCGAAGAACCGCAGCGTCTCCTCCGGATCGAGCTCGCGCCAGTCGTATGAGAGGTCGCGGATCACCTCGTTCACGATGTCCTCATCATTTGCGCCGGGAGTCGTCGAGAAGAACCCACCAGCGACGTACTGGTGCGCGGCGCCCGCCCGATCCTTCGTCACCACGTCGGCCGCCCGCAGCACGGCCCGGGTGACGCGCTTGGTCGCGATCGGATTCCGGCGAGCCCAGTCGCGGTTGACCGCGAGCTGACAGCAGTAGTACTGCGACCACGGCTTGTCCATCGTCGTGTCGAGGATGACCTTGCCTGGATTCTTCGGGTTGCGCCGCAGCTGAGGTCCGTTCGCGGCCGACGCCATGAATGCCTGGGACCGGCCATCCACGAACGCGTCGCGCAACGCCGGGACGTCAGGACCGATCTCGATGAAGTTCACGTCGGTGGCCGGGTCCAGGCCGATGTACGCGAGCAGGATCGAGAACAATCCGTAGAACAGGTCCGAGGCATTCTTGGCATTGACGGCGATGGTCTTGCCGCGCAGGTCGCGAATGGTGGAGATGCCGGGCACCGCGAAGAGCTCGAGGCAGCCAGGGTGCACCCCCGCGAGCGCGAGGTACGGCAGGCCCGCATCGACGTTCGCGGCGATGAGGTTCCCGTAGCCGCTGCTGAAGTCGGCCAGGTCTTTCGTCAACCAATCCGTGGTGGTGGCCGGGACGCGCACGTACCGGATGTCCGTGAAGCCTTCCTCGAGGAGGAACTGTTTGGCGAGCGCCGCCGGCGGATCGCACGCGGACGGGCTCACGAACCGCACCGTGGTGACCTCAGGGGGTGGCAACGTCGCGCCGGGCAACGGAACGCCGGTTGGTCGCGGACCGCAGGCCGCGATGAGGCCGCCGCCGGCGAACACGGCTGCCGTGCGTCCCGTACGTCTCAACAGCTCGCGTCTGGTCACGACGTCACGACGCCCCGCCACCCGCGCATCATGGCACCGTTCGCTGCGGATAGCGCTTGGCTGCGCGAGCGGATGGGCCGCTGCAGGGGAGGTGCACCGTGGCTGCGAGGAAACCTGCGATGAAGAGCACGAAGAACTCCGTCAAGAGCACGGCCCGCAAGGCATCGACGGGACTAACGGCCGAGGAACGCGCCGCGATAAAGGAGACCGTCCAAGAACGGAAGGCGGCCGCCCGGGGCGCGAACGACGAGAAGGCTGTTCTCGCGAAGATCGCCGAGATGCCCGAACCCGATCGCGCGATGGCCAAACGCCTCCACGCTGTCATCACAGCGAGCGCGCCAGCGCTCTCGCCAAAAACCTGGTATGGGATGCCCGCGTATGCCAAGGGGGACAAAGTCGTCTGCTTCTTCCAGAGCGGGCAGAAGTTCAAGACGAGGTACGCGACGCTCGGTTTCCAGGAAGCGGGGAACCTCGATGAAGGTCACATGTGGCCGGTCGTCTTCGCGCTGAAGAAGTTGACCGCCGCTGAAGAGAAGAGGATCGGCGCGCTCGTGAAGAAGGCGGTGCGCTGAGGACTGTGACGGGCTGACGGAGACTTCCAGTTCCATGATTTCAGGCGTTGTTGGGCGATCTTTGTTGGTTTGACAGGACGCTGCACCGAGCGGCATCACGTTGCATCGGTGCTGGCATCAAATATGGCATCAAAGTGACCTGGCGAAGGGTCACCCCTACGCGAAGAGGCCTATGTTTATTGGCGTTTCTCACTCCGGAGGGGTGGCAGAGTGGTCGAATGCGGCGGTCTTGAAAACCGCTTCTGGGGACGCCCTGCGATGCAGGGAGCGGTATTCCCTAAGGAATCGTGGCACCGGCCTGCACGTAGATGCGCCGCTCGGCACCCGCGTTGCTACATTCGTTGCTACAAAACCCGTGCCCCTCAATGCCGTCCGGCGCGCCATCTGACCGATCTCAGGAGCCGACGGCGAATCGACCGTCATGGCCGCTCGATATGGAAGTGCGTCCACTGCTCGCACCGCGGGCACACGAAGACGACGATCTCCTCGCTGCCGAGTGTGATCGCGTCCCGCTCCCCGAGCGTGCCCACCCCTTGACGACGTGCGCAGTCGGCGGTGCCTGACGAGCACACGATCGCCGAACTGCATGCGATCGCGACGCGCGTGCCAGCGACTAGTGACTCACCTCGCGCGCTCGCGCAGCCAGAGGCTCATATGGGCGGGGGCCATCGTCTGCTGGACCGAACCCAGCAGGTCCGCCCGCACGGCGTCCAGATCGACTTCATCGCGCAGCCGGACGGCGAAGCTGTCGACCGTCCGCACGGCGTCGTAGCGCGAGCGATAGAACCGGCGATCGACGGTCCGCTGGACCCGGCGTCGCAGCGGCTGGAAGAGCGTAACGACAGCGAGGGTCGAGATCGCCACCGCCACTCCATTCCCGGCCGTGACCGGCGCGAGGACGAATTGGAACAGCGCGACGCCGCCGACGTACGCCGCGAGCAGCATCGCCGACAGCGCCACGTAGATCAGCGTCCGGCGGATCAGAACGTCGATGTCGTAGAGGCGATAGCGCGTGACCGCGATGCCGATCGCGACCGGGAGCAGCCCGAGCCCGAAGACGGTCAGGATATTGACGAGGATCTTGATGGGCCCTAAGGAAAACACGTACCCAATGACCATCAGCCCGAAGGTGATCCCTGCGGCATACATGAGCCATTTGAGCTGCTGCCGCTCGACGCTTTGGCTGCGACGGAAGCGGACCGCGAGCGCGAGCGGCGCGACGAGCAAGAGCGGCGGCGCGAGGTTGTTCAACGCGGACGCCGTGAGCAGCAGCAGATCTCCGAGCGGTCCGTGCTGCGCAAACGGATTCGGGATCGCCCGAGCCCCTTCGCCGGTGTGCAGGCCGAGGTAGGGCAGCGGCACGAGGATCGGCTGGTCTGCGAGCGCAGACGCCACGGTAAAAATGAACCCGGCGGCCACGCCAAATCCTAGCAGGATGGCGACCGTGCGGCTCGGGTGGTGGCCATCGGGGAAGAGGACCATCGCGGGGATCAGCAAGAGGAGCAGCGCGCTCCCGATGAAAGATCCCAACCACAGCACAAGCTCGCCCCCCGGCAAAGCGGCGCCGGCGTCGAGGCTCGCATACCCGTACGCCTGCGACGGGGCCACCAGCTGCAAGAGCGCGCCGGTTGCGGCCAGGAGCCAACCGATCGGACCACCGGCCCGCCGGAGGACGAGAAGCGATCCGACGATTGCGAACGACAGCAGCGGGAGCGTGACGAAGATGCCTGGTGGGTCGAAGAGGTCCCGGAACCACAGGTCCGCGGCCAGCGAGCCGATCGCGATGGCGCAGACGAGCGCCACGAAACTACGCCGGACCAGTGCCATCAGAAGAGTGTGTGCGACCCGCGTCCGCGAATCGTTACGGCGGTGGACGTCAACGGATCGAGCAAGACGACGCGCCCGCCGATCGGGGTGCGGTGCATGTGCGCGAGGCTCGCGGTCATAGGCGCGACTTCGACGTGAACCTGCCTCGGGGCCCCCCGCGCCTGAGCAACAACGTCAATCCCTTCCCTTCCTTCGCGGCTCCCTGCGGCGTATCTCCTGCGCCGCGGCGCGACGACGCGTCGATCGTGTCGGTCGGTCGAGATGACGCAGACGGCGTCGCGATCTCCGTGCGCGGAGACGCAGAGAGCGCCGGCGGCACTGAACTTGTACAAGATGCAAGCATCGCCGCGAAGACAAGCAGCGATGTCAGCCGAAGCAAAGGCATATCC
>JALYKF010000044.1 GCA_030774905.1 Chloroflexota bacterium | reverse complement strand
TTGGCCGGTTTCAGACAGTTTTGGGCGCGCCGGAGCGGTCTAAAGCCTCTCGTAACGGGCGACGTCGATCACGAAGACGGTCGCCCCGCCGAAGGACACCTCGACCGGATACGGCATGTAGAACTCGCCGGGCTCCATGATCGGCGGCATCGGGTTGATGTACTGCTGCCGGGCGTGGCAGGTCTCGCGGATCACCGCGAGGACGTCGTCGACCTGGGCCTCCTCGACGCCGACCATGATCGAGGCGTTGCTCTGCTTGAGGAACCCGCCGGTCGACTGAAGGCGGGTGACCCGGTACTCCTTGTCGGTGAGGGCGTCGACGAGCGCGCCGGCGTCTTCACCGTGGACGATCGCGATCACGAGCTTCATGGCGACGTGAGTGTAGTTGCGGGTAACAGCCGCTCGACCTCGAGCCAGACGTCCGCGGCGACGGCATCCACGTCGCGGTCCGCGTCGATCACGGCGAACCGCCGCGGCTCGACGGCGGCGAGCTGCCGGTACCCGTCGCGGACGCGTTGGTGGAACGCGCGCGCTTCAGCCTCGAAGCGGTCCCACGCGCGGCCCGGCTTCCGCGTCGCGGCCCGGCCTTCCGCGGCCTCGACCGAAAGGTCCAGGAGGAACGTGCGATCGGGGCGGGTGTCGCCGACTGCGAACGCCGTCACGGCGCGCAGCTGCTCGAGGTCGGCGCCGTGGCCGTAGCCCTGATAGGCGAGCGTCGAGTCGTAGAAGCGGTCGACGATGACGATCTTCCCCTGCGCGAGCGCGGGCCGGATGACGTCGCGCACGAGCTGCGCGCGCGCGGTGCTGTACAGGAGCGCCTGCGCATTCGGCGCGAGCGGGATGTCCTGGGCATGCAGGACGATGTCCCGGACGCGCTCCCCGACCGGCGTGCTCCCAGGCTCGCGGACCGCCACGACGTCGCGGCCGTCGGCGGTCAGGCGATCCGCGAGGCGCTTCGCCTGGACCGACTTACCCGAGGCTTCCCCGCCCTCGAAGGAGAGGAAGAGGCCGTTCACCTATGGATCTGGACGCGGCGGTAGGGCTCGTGGCCAGTGCTTCGCGAGCTCAGGTTCGCGCGCTCGATGAGCTCGTGTTGCATCTTGCGCACGTACGCGTTCTGCGGCTCGAGCTCGACCTCGTCCCGCGCGCCGTTCGTGACCGCATCGATGGCCTCCCGCGTCTCCTCGAGCGCGACGTCCTCCGGGCCGCGCCGGAGCTCGAACACGCTCGTGAGCGCGCCCGCGATCTGGGAGGTCGAGTTGCTGCGCGCGACGTAGATCGGGACACCGTTCGACTCGGCGTTCCGCAGGCGCGGGGTCTTGCGCCGGTAGTAGTTCTTCAGCGTGATGACGACGTCGGCGTCCTCGGGCTCGCGGACCACGGCAACGGGCAGGTTGAGCCCGCGGGCCGCCTCTTCGAGCCGGGACCAGGAAATGCCGAAGGGGTAGACCTTCACCGTCTCGCGGATATCCCGCGTCGGCATGCGCGGCGTGCTCCGGCGCTCGACCGCCTCGGCCAGCTCGCGAGAGGCCTTCGCGTCAGACACGGTGACCGCGCCCGCGACGTCCCGCTCGCGCAGCTGCGGCGAGACCGGCATCCCAAGGAGGATCGAGTCGACCGTCTGGGCGACGTCCTGATAGATCGAGACCTTCTGGTACGCCTGGATCTCCACGAGGACCTGGAAGGTCGGCGGCGCCTTGCGCTCGAGCACCGACTTCTGCGTGCCGCGGCGGCGGGCCTCCTCGTCGCCGAGCGTGACGGTCTGGATGCCGCCGATCAGGTCCGACAGCGTCGGGTTGAGCATGAGGTTCTCGAGCGTGTTGCCGTGCGCGGTCGCGACGAGCTGCACGCCGCGCTCGGCGATAGTGCGTGCGGCCTGCGCTTCCTGCTCGGTCCCGATCTCGTCGATGACGATCACTTCGGGCATATGGTTCTCGACGGCTTCGATCATCACCGCGTGCTGGAGGCTCGGCGTCGCGACCTGCATCCGGCGCGCGCGGCCGATCCCCGGATGCGGGATGTCCCCATCCCCGGCGATCTCGTTCGAGGTGTCGACGACGACGACGCGCTTCTTCAGATCGTCCGCGAGCACGCGCGCAACCTCGCGCAGCAGCGTCGTCTTGCCCACGCCGGGCCGGCCGAGGAGCAGGATGCTCTTCCCGGCCTCGACCACGTCGCGAATGATCTCCATCGTCCCGTACATCGCGCGACCCACCCGGAGGGTGAGGCCCACGACCTTGCCGGCGCGGTTCCGCAGCGCGCTGATCCGGTGGAGGGTGCGCTCGATGCCGGCGCGGTTGTCGCCGCCGAACTGGCCGATCCGGGAAATGACGTACGCGAGGTCCTCGGCCGTGACCTCGCGGTGCGAGAGCGCCTCCTCACGCCCGGCAAATCGGGCTTCGGGGGTCCGGCCAAGGTCCATGACGATCTCGAGCAAGCCATTCAGGTCCTGGAGCGCGCGGACCCGCTGGCATAGGTCAGGCGGAAGGGCGTCGAGGATCGCGTCAAGGTCATCGCGCTCGGTCGTCATCTCACCACCGCCGGAGCCAACGCCGGCTCTTCGATGCGAACGGCCAGTTCCTTCACAAAGAGCATAGCCGTGGCCACCTCGCGAAAACCCTCTGACAGCAGCGCCCGGGCGACGTGCTCCTCGTACGAGCGCACGGGTGAGGTGATCGGCTGGCCGGCCGGAAGCTCGAGGGTCGTGGCGCGCACGACGTCGCGCGCGAGCTCGACGTCCCCGTCGACCGAGCGGGCTTTCACGACGTGCGGATGGGAGTCGAGCCCGCGAAAGCTCACGCCGAACGCGCCGACGCGTGGCTCAGCGCCAACGACCATCGCTCGCTCGCGGCGCATCGCGAGCGGATTGCCGCTGACGAGGAACGGCGGATCGAACGCGCCGGCCCGACGGCCGATGTCGAAGTCCTCGACCGTGAGCTGCTCCGCGCGCTGCACTGCGTGCGGCGTGGTCGCGGCGTAGAAGCGGAACAGATCGTGTGCGTCGCGGCGGCGCGCGTAGTGGCCGTCGAGCGCGCGGGCGGGCGCACGGAGCGGCGCGCGCGGGGCGGCGAACCAGGTCTCGCGCGTGTACGAGTAGAAGCCCGCCTGGAAGAACGTCTCGCGGGCGCGTGCAGCACCCGCTGCCGGCGCGCTGGCAGCGGCATCGGAGACCGCGCCGTACAGCCGGAGCTGCCCGTGCTGCACAGCGGACGCCGAGACGTGCGAGAGCAGCTTGAAGGAGCCTTCGGCGCCGCCCGGATCCGGGACCGCTGCGAGGGCGAGGATCACCCACTCCGGCCGGCGGCCGCTGTAGATGAGCGCGACCGCGCAGAGCCGGCCGCGGTACTCCTCCAGGTACAGGCGCAGCCGACCGCGCAGGCCGATGGTCCCCGGGAGCAGCTTCCGCCACCCGGCGAGCGCGCTCGATACGAGCGGCTGCGGCAGCACCGCACCGAGGATGGCCTCGGGCTCCCGGCTCGCGAGCGAGAGGAAGCGCGTGACGCGCGGCAGGTCCGTCGGCATCGCGGCACGGACCGGCATGGCCTAGCGCCGGCCGAGCTTCAGGAAGTAGTCGTGGAACCGGCCGTCATGCGTGAGCTCGGGATGGAAGGACGTCGCGAGCAGGTTGTCCTGGCGGGCCGCGACGATCGTGCCATCAGGGAGCCTCGACACCACCTCGACGTCTTCACCGACGGCTTCGATGAGCGGCGCGCGGATGAACACCGCGTGGAAGGGATCGCGGCCGAGCGCGGGCACGTCGAGGTCCGCTTCGAACGAGTCGAGCTGCCGGCCGAAGGCGTTGCGCCGCACGGTGATGTCCATCAATTCGGCGAGCGGATGCGGGTGACCCGGCACGTTACGCGCGATGAAGATCGCGCCGGCGCAGGTGCCCCACACCGCCATGCCGTCGGCGACGCGCTCCTTCAGCTTCGGGATGAACCCGTAGTGGAGCGCGAGCTTGCCGATCGTGGTGCTCTCGCCGCCCGGGATGACGAGCGCGTCGATGCCATCGAGCTGCTCCGGACGGCGGACGTCGATCGCGTCGGTGCCGAGTCGTTGGAAGGTGTCGATGTGCTCGCGGAAGTCGCCCTGCAGGCCAAGGACGCCGGCGCGGGCTAAGCGGTCACCAACCGCGGACGGCAAGGCGTTCGCCCGCGGCGAGCGTCTCGAGCGCGATCCCGCGCATCGCCTGGCCGAGGCCACGCGAGACGTCCGCGATGAGCTTGGGGTCGGTGAAGTGGGTCGTGGCCTCGACGATGGCCTTCGCGCGGCGGAGCTGGTCCGTGGGGTCCTCGGACGCTTTGAAGATGCCGCTGCCGACGAAGTTGCCCTCGGCGCCGAGCTGCATCATCAGCGCCGCGTCGGCGGGCGTCGCGATGCCGCCGGCGCAGAACAACACGACCGGGAGCTTCTTGGCCTTGGCGACATCGCGCACGAGCTCGAGCGGCACGCGGAACTCGGCCGCCTTCTCTCGGAGCTGCGATTCATCGAGGTCCGCCAGAGCTTCGATACCGCCGATGATCTCGCGGATGTGGCGCACGGCCTCGACGATGTTGCCCGTACCTGCCTCACCCTTGCTGCGGATCATCGCCGCGCCCTCGTTGATGCGCCGGAGCGCTTCACCCAGATCGCGGGCGCCGCAGACGAACGGCACGTCGAACTTGCGCTTGTCGATGTGGAACTTCTCGTCGGCCGGCGTGAGGACCTCGCTCTCGTCGACGTAGTCGACGCCGATTGCCTGCAGCACCTGGGCCTCGACGAAGTGGCCGATGCGAGCCTTCGCCATCACCGGGATGGTGACCGTGTCCATGATCTCGGTGATGAGCTGCGGATCGCTCATCCGCGCGACGCCACCCTCCTTGCGGATGTCGGAGGGGACGCGTTCCAGGGCCATCACCGCGACCGCGCCGGACTCTTCGGCGATCTTCGCGTGCTCGACGGTGACCACGTCCATGATCACCCCGCCCTTGAGCATCTGGGCGAGGCCCGATTTCACGGTCCAGGTGGCCTTGGACGTGTCGCCGTGGTGTCCGTTCCCGTTGTTCTTCACAGAACGACAATCGTACCGCCCCACCCCTAAAATCGGTACATGGGCGTGGTCGACGCGAACGTCCTCGTGCTCAACCTGGACTACCAGCCGTTGAACGTATGCAACGTGCGCCGCGCAGTGGTCCTGTTGGACAAGCAGAAGGCCGTTGTCATCGAGCAGAACGGGCACATCGTGACGAGCGAACGAAGATCGATCGTGACCCCCTCGGTCATCCGTCTCGCGTATCACATCAAGCGCCCGCGCCCCGTGCTCAAGATGACCCGCAAGGAAGTCCTCGTCCGCGACGACCACACCTGCCAGTACTGCGGCAAGCGCGGTCACGACCTGACCCTCGACCACGTGATCCCCCGCCATCGCGGCGGGCAGCACACCTGGGAGAACGTCGTCGCCGCGTGCAAAGGCTGCAACCACAAGAAAGGCGGGCGGACCTTGCAGGAGTCCCACATGGCGCTCGCCCGGCCGCCATTCCGGCCGCCGTCGACGCCGAGCTACCTCTTCTCGAGCTACATCCGGGCCGGCGAGCGCACGTGGTTCAAGTTCCTCGGCGTCGAAGACTCCGCGGCCGCTTCATAGCGGCCCTGGCATCGAGCATGCGTTCACTGGTCCTTGCATGAGGCTGCTGTTCACGAAGCGCGGCTACTCGCCCGTCGGCGGATCGGAAAGCCTCGCCTATCAGTTCGCCACGCGCCTCGCGGCGCGCGGCCATGACGTCCGCGTGGTGTGCGCGTGGCCGGCCGAGAAGGAGGAGGCCGCGTACCGCGGCGCGTCCTTCGGTCCGGTGGTCCACGACGATCACCGCGTCTTCATGGATCAGGGAGTCGAGGTCGTGCAGGTGAGGCCCCGCGGCGGCATCCTCGGCATGGCCGCGGACGCCACGACGCTCGTCGATCTGATGCGCGGCGATCTGCTCGAGCGGTACGCCGAAGACCGCGAGCTCATTCACAACGTCGGCCGCGAGTACCTTGACTCGAGCATCGACGTCGCGGAAGAGCTCGGCCTCCCGCTCGTGCTGACGCCCCTCGCGCACCCCGGGCAGTTCCATGGTGGCGACACGGCCGCGGACTTCGTGCGGTACCGCCGGGCGAGCGCGATCACGACGATGACGGAGTGGGAGCGCGACTGGTACGCCGCGCACGCGATCGATCCAGTGCGCGTGGTCACGACGGGGATGGGGCCGAACGCGAGCGCGACGGGCGACGCCGCGGGATTCCGCGCGCGCCACAACATCCCGCCCGATGCGCCGATCGTCCTCTACGTCGGTCGCAAGGAGCGCTACAAGGGCTATATCCAGCTGCTCGATGCGACCGAGCTCGTGTGGCGGACGCATCCCGACACGAGATTCGTCTTCATGGGCCTGCCCGGCTTCTACTCGACGTTCTTCGACGACTTCCAGCGGTACGCGGACGATCGCGTCCTGCACATCGAGAACGCGTCGGCGGCGGACAAGGACGCCGCGCTCGAAGCGTGCTCGCTGTTCGCGATGCCCTCGCGGCACGAGACCTTCGGACTCGGCTACCTCGAGGCGTGGCTGCACGGAAAGCCCGTGATCGGCGGCGACATCCCGGCTCTGCGTGACGTCATCGATGACGGCGGCGACGGCATCGTCGTGCGGCAGCGAGCCGATGAGGTCGCCCGCGCGATCCTCCGGTTGCTCGATGACCCGGCGACGGCCCAGGCGATGGGTGAGCGCGGACAGACGAAGGTCGCCGAGCGATGGAGCTGGGATGCGGTGATGGATCGCGTCGAGGCGGCTCACGCGATCGCCGCCGGGACCGAGAAGGCGACGACGGCCGCCTAGGCTCCGCGCGTGCGCGTGGTCATCGCGAAGAAGCTCCTCTCCACGGTCGGCGGCTCCGAAGCGCAGGCCCGCGCGCTCGGCGCGGCGCTGCGCGACCGTGGCCACGACGTGACTCTCGTCGGCCTCCGACCGGCCCACCGGCGGCCCGGCATTCCGGATCGTGTGTACGACGCACCCGCCGGCGACGTCACGGTGGAGGACGGCGGCCTCTCGTATCGCTTCATCGCGAGCGCCGCCGGGTGGCTCGAGGGCACGCTGCCCGTGTCGCTCATCCGGCCCGAGCGCCTCGCCCCGGCCGTCGCCGGCGCCGACGTCGTGCACTGCCTCGCCCGCGAGTGGGCAGGCCCGTACGAGCGGGCAGCGCGCGCATCCGGTGCCGCGTTCGTGGAGACGCCGCTCGTGCATCCCGGTCAGCCGTTCTCTGGCGACGGCACGAGCGATCTCGCGCGGTACGGCCGCGACGACGCGGTCATCGGCCTCACCGAGTGGGAGGCGGAGTGGTACCGATCGCGCGGCGCGCGTCGCGCGTTCGCGACGGGCGTCGGTCCGATCGCGACAGCCACGGTCGCCGAGCGTGCCCCCGACCCAGCGACGATCTTGTTCGTCGGCCGCAAGGAGCGTTACAAGGGCTACGACGCGCTCCGTGCTGCCGCGCCGCTCGTGTGGCGCGAACGTCCCGACGCGCGGTTCATCGTGATCGGCCAGCGCCGGTTCCTCGGGCCCGCGCCGTTGTCCGATGGGCGCTGGTCGGAGCCCGGCGTCGTGAGCGAGGCCGTCAAGGCCGACGCCTTCGCGCGCTGCACGATGTTCGCGATGCCGTCGGAGCACGAGACCTTCGGGCACACGTACCTCGAGGCCTGGTGCGCGGGGCGGCCGGTCATCGCCGGGGACATCGCGCCGTTGCGCGAGGTCGTGCGCGAAGGCAAGGACGGCGTGCACGTCAGCACGGACCCGCGCGCGATCGCGGACGCGATCCTCGCGTTGCTCGCCGATCCGGCGCGCGCGGCGGCGATGGGAGCCTCAGGGTACCTGCGGGTGCGCGAGCACTACACCTGGCCCGCTGTCGCCGCGCGGACGGAGGCCGCATACGTCGCAGCGCGCGGCTAGCATGACCGTGATGCGGGGAGTCATCGGTCAGCGCGCGATGCTCGACCGGTTGGGCGCGCGGGCGTCGCGCAACGACGTCGCCCACGCGTACGGGCTCTTCGGCCCGCGCTCCATCGGCAAGCGCACCGTCGCCATCCGCCTCGCCCAGACCCTCAACTGCCTCGACCCGAAGCGGCCGTCGGGCGGCTGCGGGACCTGCGTGAGCTGCGTCAAGACGGAGCGGGGCAGCCACCCCGACGTGGTGCTGATCGAGCGCGATGTCGCGAGCAAGACGAAGATCGAGATCGAGGCCGTCCGGTCGATGCAGCAGCACCTCGCGCTGCGTCCGCTCGAAGGCCGGGCCCAGGTCGTCATCATCGACGACGCGGCCGAGCTCAGTGACGTCGCGCAGGACGCGCTCCTCAAGACGCTCGAGGAGCCGCCCACGCATGCCGTGCTCCTGCTGATCACCCTGTCCCCCGAGTCGCTGTTCGAGACGATCCGTTCGCGGGTCCAGCCGCTGCAGCTGCGGTCGGTCGCCACGAGCGAGATCGCCGCGGGCCTGCGCGAGCGCGGGGTGAAGGATGCCGACGCCATCGCCGCGGCGTCCGCGGGTCACCCGGGCATGGCCATCCGGCTGGCCGCCGACGAAGGCGGCGAGCGCACGACCCGGCGGGCCATGGAGAAGGAGTTCTTCGACCTCGTCGGCAGCCGGCTCACGGAGCGGTTCGAGTGGGCGGCGAAGCTCAGCGACGAGAGCGACATGCGCAAGCGGTCCGAAGCGATCGAGGGCCGCTTCGAGCACTGGGTCGAGCTGCTGCGAGATGCGGCGGTGCGCGCGCGAGGGCTCGACGACGCGCCCCTGCGCCCGGACCGCGCCGCCGAGACCGGACGGATCGCAGCGGCGACCGACGCGCGCGAGCTCGTCGACGCCTCGCTGCTGGTGCAGAAGCTCCGACGCGATCTCGTCTGGAACGCGAACGCGCGCGCGATGCTCGAGATCCTGGCGCTGCGGCTGCCGTACGTGGCGGCGGCATGAGCCGCACCGTCGTCGGGGCCCGGTTCCAGACCGCGGGCCGGATGTACTTCTTCGAGCCGGGACCCGTCGACGACCTGTCGGTCAACGAGTGGGTCATCGTGCAGACCGAGCTGGGCCAGGATGCCGCGCGCGTGCAGATTCTCCCGACGGATTCGCCGCTCGTCCAGGTCGATCCGCCGCTCGGCACGCTCGTCCGCAAGGCGACCGCGAGCGACAGATTCGAGCTCGCGAAGCACAAGCGGCGCGAGGCCGAGTCGACGCAGGCCGCGGGCGAGACCGCCCGCCGGCTCGGGCTCAGCGTCCACGTGCTCGGCACGGACTGGCAGTTCGACGGAGGCAACGTCGTCGTCTTCTATTCGACCGAGGCGAGCGGCCTCGACCTCGCGCCGTACAGCGACGAGCTCGCCGCCCAGTTCGGGACGCGGGTCGAGCTGCGGCGGCTCGGCGCGCGCGATGAGACGAAGGTCATGACCGGCGTTGGGACCTGCGGGCGCGAGCTCTGCTGTTCATCGTGGCTGGACAAGTTCTCGAACATCTCGATCCGCATGGCCAAGGATCAGGACCTGCCGCTGAACCAGAGCAAGCTCACCGGCGTCTGCGGTCGCCTCAAGTGCTGTCTCATCTACGAGCTCGAGACGTACCAGGAAGTGAAGGGCAAGCTGCCGAAGCTCGGTGAGACCTTCCACATCCCGTCGTGCGTGAGCGGGCAGTGCGGCACGGGGGGCTGCGCGCAGGTCCAGGGCGTGTCGATGACCAAGGAGGCGATCGTCGTCGGCATGATCGACGGCGGCCGCGCCACCCTCACGGCCGAGGAGCTTGGGGTCACCTTCGATCCGGTGCCCGCGCACACGAAGGGCGTCGGCTCGTACGGCTCGGACGAGATCCCGCGGCAAGAGCGCGCGACGCCGGTGCCAGCGCCCGGTCAGGCTGCCCCTCGCCGGCGTCGCCGGCGTGGCGGACGCCGTCGGGGCGGGCGTCCAGGCCCGGGCGGTCCGGTCTAGCGCACTCGCCGCACGACGAAGTCGGCGATCTCGCGCAGCGCATCACGCTCGGGGCGGTCCGGCAATGAGCCGAGCGCGGCGACGGCGTCGTCGTGGAATGACAGGGCTTTGGCCCGCGCGCGCTCGACGCCCCCTGACTCGCGGAGGATCCGCAGCAGCTCGCGCACCTCACCGGGGCTCTTCCCCGGCGCGATGATCCGCGCCGCGAGGGCGCGGTCGGCGGTCTCCTCGACCGCGTAGATCATCGGCAGTGTCGGCATGCCCTCCGCGAGGTCGCGGCCGACGGCCTTTCCAAAGTCGGTCTCGTCGCCCGCCACGTCGAGCACGTCGTCGGTGATCTGGAACGCGAGTCCAAGGCTCGTGCCATACGCCCCAAGGGCGGCCACGTGCTCGGGCTCCGCGTCTGCGAGCAGCGCGGCGCCCTGGCAACAGGCGGCGTAGAGGGAGGCGGTCTTCAGCTCGATGCGCTCCATATACTTCGCCTCGCTCGGCAGCGCATTGGCGGCGGTGACCTCGTTGAGCTCGCCGTCGCAGAGCGCGAACACGGTCTGGGCGACGATCGCGATGACCTCAGGCTTCGGCAGGACGGCCGCGAGGGAGTAGGCCTTCGCGAACAGGTAGTCCCCCACGATGAGCGCGACGTCGTCATCCCACGTCGCGTTCACCGTCGCCACGTTCCGACGGAGCTCGGCCTCATCGACGATGTCGTCGTGCACGAGCGACGCGGTGTGCACGAGCTCGAGCGATTGCGCCAGGTTCAGCACCACCTCCCTGTCCCGCGCGGGTCCGAACCGGGCCGAGAGGAACACGAGCGTCGGCCGCAGGAGCTTGCCGGGCGAGCCGAAGAGGTGCTCCACCGCGGCCGCGAAGGTCGGATGTCCGCCGTTGCCGACCTGGAGCAGACGCCGCTGCAGCTCGCGCAGCTCGGCATCGACCGGCGCATAGAAGGACCGTTCCGTACCCGGCGTGATCACGCGCGGAGTCTAGGTTCGGACTAGGGCTTCTTCGTGGTGGTCGGCCTCGGCGGCGGCGTGATGATCGGCGGGCCGGGCGTCTGACCTGGCTTCGGCGACGCGCCGCCCGGGGACGCACTGGGCGAGGCACTCGGCCGGGTCGCGCCGTAGCCGCAGATGTTCCAGTTGAACCGGCCGTAGTTGTAGGCGCCGCCGTTCGCCGCGCCGGCCCAGCGCGCGATGTCGGGTGCCCAGTCCGCGAACGGGATCGCGATCTTGTAGCAGCCGCCCACGTACACATCGCGGTCATCGGTCGTCGGCTCGGTGCCCTGCACGTACTGCTCGGTCCAGCGAAAGTTCGACGGGCAGCCTGGTCCCGGCAGCTTGCCGGAGCCGTTGCCGCCGGTGAGCGCTGGGTTCACGCACACGACCTTGTCCACGATGCCGGCGGGGCGCTTGAATTCGTCCGGCGGCAGCGCGCCGACGACGGTCTTCATGTAGTCACGCCACAGGATGCCCGGCCCGAGGGCCGAGCTGATGCCGCTCATCTCACTGTTGTCCGAGTTGCCCATCCAGATCGCGGTGAGGCGCGTCGGCGTGTAGCCGATCGCGAGCACGTCCTGGAGGTTGTCGGTCGTCCCGGTCTTGAGGGCGGCCGGCCGGCCGATGGACGTGAACGGACCGAACACGAATGAGCCGTGCACGGGGTCGGTGTTGTCCTTGAGGATGTTCGTCATCACCCACGCGTACCGCTCGTCGATCACCTGCTTCGTCTCGACCTTCGTGAAGTCGCGGGCGACGTTGCCGCTGCTGTCGACGATCTTCATGATGAAGGTCGGCTCGATCCTGCGGCCGTAGTTCGCGATCACCTGGTAGGCGCTCGTCATGTCGATGAGGCGCATCTCGGCCGCGCCGATGCCGAAGCTCAGCCCGAGCCGTGAGCGGTCGAACTCCCGGTTGATCCCGAGCTGGTGGACCGTGTCGATGATCGCGTCCACGCCGACCATGCGCGTGACGTTCAGCGCGGGCAGGTTCAACGACTCGCGGAGCGCCTGCCGCATCGTCGTCGGGCCGTGCTGCTCCTTCGTCGCGTCCTTGGGCTCGTAGGTCTTGCCGCTGCCATCGGGTGACCTGAACTCGATGTCGTTCAACACGGTCGAGGCGGTCATCCCGCCCTTCAACAAGCCCGTGAGATACGTGAACATCTTGAACGTCGAGCCGGGCTGGCGAAGCGCGATGCCCGCGACATCGTAGTCACCCTGCACCTTGGCCGAGTGGTCGTAGTAGTCCTTGCTGCCGACGTAGGCGAGGATCTCGCCGGTCGTCGGGTCCATGGTGATGAGCGCGGCGTTGTTGACATTCGCGAACTTCAGCCCGTCGACGTGGTCCTTGACCTCTTTCTCGGCGAGCTGCTGCATGTTGTAGTCGAGCGTCGTGTAGACGCGGTACCCGCCGCGGTACGCAGCCTTCTCGCCCAGCAGGGTGATGAGCTGCTCGCGCGCGCGGAACGTGAAGTGCGGCGCGTACAGCGAGGTCTGCGCGGGCGTGACCTTGATCGGCTCGCTCTTCGCCACGTCGGCCTGGGCCTGCGTCACGTGGCCGTACTCGACCATCGCGTCGAGAACGAGCGCGCGGCGAGCGTTCGCCGCAGCCGGGTTCTGCACCGGGTCGTACTCGGATGGGGCCTGCGGCAGGCCCGCCAGCAGGGCCATCTGCCCGAGCGTGAGCTGATTGAGGTCGGCGATGCCAAAGTACGTCTTCGCCGCGGCCTTCAGCCCGTAGGACTGGTTGCCGTAGAAGATCTGGGAGAGGTACATCTCCATGATCTCCTGCTTGCTGAACGTGCGGGTGGCCTCGATCGCGAGGATCGCTTCCTTGATCTTGCGGGTCACCGTCGGCTCGTCACCGAGAAGACGCGTCTTGATGAGCTGCTGCGTGATGGTCGAGCCACCCTGCGTGATGCCGCCGCTCGCGAGGTTCGCCTGGAACGCGCGGATGATGCCGCTCGGGTCGATCCCCGGGTTCGTCCAGAAGCTGTGATCCTCGATGGCGATGGTGGCGTTCTGCATGAGCAACGGAACTTCGCTGAGCTTCACGAGCTCGCGGCGCTGGTCCTCGAGGGTGTAGAGCAGGTGCTCGCCGGTGCGGTCGTAGATGTATGTGGACAGGGGCACCGGCACGGTCGCGAGCTCGTGGGCCGCCGGCAGATCCGCCGCGAAGTAGCCGAAGAACGCGGCAGCCGCCGTCCCGGCGAAGACGGCGAAGGTGATGAGCATGGCCGTGAGGATGCCCGCGGTCGCGCCGAGCTTCCCGCCGACGGATGGGCGGCGGGACATGCGCCCACGCCGGTGCGGCATGCGGTACGCGCGATAGGCACGGCCGAACGTCGGCCCGGTCCCTTTCCCCTGGGGCATCAGGCCCGCCCGATGCACGGAGCGTGCCGAGGCTGTCCTATGTGTGTACTCACCGGCCGAGTAACCGAGCGATGAGCCGGCGGATCAGGCTGGGGGCGGGTCGCGCGAGGTCCGCCCGGAGCCGGCGCTGCGCCTCGCGGGCGTCGCCCTCCCAGCGCTCGACGATCTCGCGGTCCTCGTCCTTCAGAGAATTCGCGGGCCCGCGCCGCTCCATGGCCGACTCGGCGTCGGGCAGGCGCGCGTACAGATCGGCCGCGAACGCGTGTGCCGCGGGCAGCTCGCGCAGGACGGTCGCTCCGTGCAGGTGCCACTGCCCGTTCTCCAGGACGAAGGCCTGCTTTGTCTGATCGAACATGCTCGTGAGCTCGAGGTTCGCCGCGAGCTCGCGGTCGATCGCCGCCACGGCGCGGTCGAGCTTGGCCTGCTGTTCGGCTGAGCGTCCCACATCCAAATGCTATGTGTATACG
>JALYKF010000043.1 GCA_030774905.1 Chloroflexota bacterium | reverse complement strand
CTCGAGCCGAAGGGCAAGCTGCCGCGTCCGGCGGCCGAGATCGCCGGCCGGATCCGCACCAGCACCGCGATGAGCGACCTCGCGAAGGTCGACTTCGTCATCGAGGCCGCCTTCGAGGACGCCGCGGTGAAGACCGACCTGTTCCGCAAGCTGGACGCGGCCTGCAAGCCCGCTGCGGTCCTCGCGTCGAACACCTCGAGTATCTCGATCACGAAGCTCGCCGCCGCGACGAAGCGGCCGGGCCAGGTCGTGGGGATGCACTTCATGAATCCGGTCCCGGTGATGGGCTACGTCGAGCTCATCCGCGGGCTGCAGACGGACGACGCGACCATGGAGCGCACCCGCGAGCTCGCGAAGGCGCTCGGGAAGACCGCCGTCGAGTCGAACGACGCGCCAGGGTTCATCGCGAATCGCGTGCTGATGCCGATGATCAACGAGGCGGTCTTCGCGCTCGCCGAGGGCGTCGGGACCGCGGAGGCGATCGACACGATGATGAAGGGCCTGAACTTCCCGATGGGCCCGCTGGCCCTCGCGGACCTGATCGGGCTCGATGTGTGCCTGGCCGTGCTCGAGGTCCTGCAGCGCGACCTGGGCGACCCGAAGTACCGGCCCGCGCCGCTCCTCAAGCAGTACGTCAACGCGGGCTGGCTCGGCCGGAAGAGCGGCCGCGGCTTCTTCGAGTACGCGAAGTGAGCGGACCGCAGGTGGGCCCGGTGTTCGCGTTCTCGGCCATGCACGCGGCGACCGCCGGCTTCTACGCGGACGTCGTCGGCCTTCCGGCGGGCACCGGCGGCGATGCGAACGCGAGCTGGCTCCGCGCCGACAACGCCGATGTGGTGTTCCACTCGCCCGATGACCGCGACACACCGCCCGAGGTGCGCGGGCAGAGCGCGTTCGTCGTGTGGTTCGGCGTCGATGACGTGAAGGCGGCCTACGACAGGGCGAAGGCCGCGAAGGCCGTGGTCGGTGACTTCTACGGCGACTACTTTTTCGCGCGCGATCCCGACGGCAGGTTCATCGGCATCCACGCGAATGAGGAGCATGGCCATGGCCACGACCACGACGACTGAGCCGACGGACGCCGGCGCGGCGTTCGATCTCTCGTTGACGGACTCGCAGGAGCTCGTGCAGCGAACGGCCCGCGACTTCGCGACCGAGAAGCTCTTGCCGATCGCGCACGACATCGACGAGCAGGGCAAGATCCCGCCGGCCATCCTGAAGGAGCTCGCGGCGCTCGGCTTCATGGGCATCTACGTGCCCGAGGAGCTCGGGGGCGCCGGTCTCGACACCGTCTCGTACATCCTCGCGTCCGAGGAGATCAATCGCGCGTGCGCCTCGACGGGCGTCGTCATGCAGGCGCACAACTCGCTTGCCTGCGGACCGTTGCTCAAGTGGGGGAGGCCCGAGCAGAAGGAGCGCTGGCTCCGGCCGCTCGCGCGTGGCGAGAAGCTCGGCTGCTTCGCGTTGACCGAGCCGGCCTCAGGGTCGGACGCGGCCGGCCTCCAGATGACCGCCAAGCGCGACGGCTCCGGCTGGCTGCTCAGCGGCACCAAGAACTTCATCACCAACGGCGTGACGTCCGATGTCGTCGTCGCGTTCGCGCAGACCGAGCCCGGCTCGCGGCACAAGGGCATCACCGCGTTCGTCGTCGACAAGCCCACCGCGGGCCTGACCGTCGGGCGGGTCGAACAGAAGCTCGGGATCAAGGGCTCGGACACCGCGCAGCTGGTGTTCGAGAACGTGCGCGTCGGCGACGACCAGCGCCTCGGCGACATCGGCGAGGGCTTCACGATCGCGCTGTCGACGCTGGACGGCGGGCGCATCGGGATCGCCGCGCAGGCCGTCGGCATCGGCCGGGCCTGCCTCGAGGACGCCCTGGCGTACGCGAAGGAGCGGCAGGCATTCGGCAAGCCGATCGCGGAGCTGCAGGCGATCCAGTGGATGCTTGCGGACATGGCCACCGAGGTCGACGCGGCCCGGCTCATGACGTGGCGCGCCGCCACGCTCAAGGACCGTGGCGAGCCGTTCACCGCCGAGGCCGCGATGGCGAAGCTGTTCGCATCGGACGTCGCGATGAAGTCCGCCCGCAACTGCG
>JALYKF010000042.1 GCA_030774905.1 Chloroflexota bacterium | reverse complement strand
GTGGAGCCTTGTCCGGGGCCGACGCTCTCGGCGGACACGCGGCCACCGTGCGCTTCGGCGAGCAGGCGAGTGACGTAGAGGCCGAGCCCGACACCCTGCGCGCCGGTGATCTTCGCTGTTTGGGCCTGGCCGTACTTCTGGAACAGCACGGTGAGATCCGCCGGGCCGAAGCCGACGCCCGAGTCCTTCACGACGATGCGCGCCTCAGCATCGCCGCTGGCCACAGTGACGACGATCGGCGCGCCGGCCGGCGAGTATTTCACGGCGTTCGCGACGAGATGTCCGACCATCACGCGTAGGCGGTCGGCATCACCTTCGACCATCACCGGCTCGGCCTGCAGCACGAGCTGCACCTGACCGCGTCCGATCTCGCGCGCCACGTCCGTGACCAGCTCGCTCAGATCCACCTCGGACACGGTGAGACGGAAGCGCCGCGCTTCGAGGACATTGACGTCGAGCACGTCCTCGGCCATCCGCTGCAGCTCGCGAGCCTGATGGTCGAGCGCGATACGCGCCTCGGTGACGATGCCGTCGGTATCGCGGCGCGCGGCGATCGCGCCGGTCATCGAGGTGATGCGTGACGCCGTCTGCCGCAGCTTGTGCGCGACCAGCGCGAGCGAATCCTCGCGATGCCGGTCGGTCGCGGCGAGCCGCGTACCGCGCTTGTTGTACAGGTCGACCAGGAGCGCGACGCCGACGAAGATGACCACGCGGGAAGCGAGGTTCCAGCCCATCGAGCTCGCGCTGAATCCGTCGTCCTGCATCGTGTCGAAGGTCCAGGCCAGGGCCGCACAGGCCGCGACCAGTCCGCCGGCGAGCCACCCGGCCGCGAGAGCCACGGCCAGGATCGGGATCACGTAGAAGATCTCGAATGAGTAGTGGGCGGGCGTCGTCCGGTCGAGCCACAGGTTCAGGGCGACGGCGACGAGCCCGCCGGCCGTCCAGGCGGCGACCCGGAACAAGATCCTCGTACGCGGGTACATCATCCGAAAGGATGCCCTCAGCAACCGGCGGCGGCATCCCCCGACCTGGGGTGCTTGGGCTACGTCAAATGGAGGAGCTACGCACCCTGGGGCGAGCCGGACGGGTCGAGCGACACGAAGTACGACTCGCAGGCCATGTCGATGAGGTCCGGGGTGAGCTGGGCGGGCCGGCCCAGGAACCGGGCGGTGTCGGTGAGCTGCTCGAGGATGTCGCGGGGATGGCACGACCGCAGCCCGAGGTTCTTGCGGCGGTAGTGCGCGAGGATCTGCGACATCGCCTCGGACTTGTACTCGATCTGCTTTCGCTCGCACATGCGTCGGAAGATCTCCTCGTACTGCGCGACGGTGGGCGCCTCGATGCCGATCTTGTAGCGGATGCGTCGGAGGAACGCCTCGTCGACGAGATCCGCGGGGTCGAGGTTCGTCGAAAAGATGATGAGCATGTCGAACGGGATCTCGAGCTTCTTGCCGGTGTGGAGCGTCAGGTAGTCGACACGCTTCTCCAGCGGCACGATCCAGCGGTTGAGCAGGTCCTTGGGCGACACGCGCTGGCGGCCGAAGTCGTCGACCATGAAGATCCCGCCGTTCGCCTTCATCTGGAACGGGGCCTCATAGAACTTCGAGGTGTCGTCATAGATCAGGTCGAGCGTCTCGAGGGTCAGCTCGCCACCGGTCATCACGATCGGGCGCTTGCTCACGACCCAGCGGTGATCGAAGCGCAGGCGGTCCGCCACGACCGGATCGAGCGCCGCGCGGTGATAGACCTGGTCGTAGACCTTGATGATCTGCTGATCGACCTCGACCGCGTAGGGCAGGACGACCTCGCCCCGGAGCAGTGATACGAGGACTTCCGCGATGGTCGTCTTGCCGTTGCCGGGGGGCCCGAACAGGAAGATCGACTTGCCGGAGTTCACCGCCGGCCCAAGCTGGCCGAGCGTCTCGCGCGGAATGACCATGTGGGAGAACGCGTGGGCGAGCTCCTCCTGGGTCACCGAGATGTTCGTGATGGTCTGACGCTTCACCGCGTCCAGGTAGGCGGCCAGCGGTACGGGGGCCTTGCCGACGTACTGGCTGCGCGCGAGCGCTTCCTGCGCCTTCTCCGAGCCGCGGTCGATGATCACGTACTGGTAGCTCGCCGCCGATAGGCCGGTGCCGCCCCGGATCTCGACGAGGCGCTCGCCCTTCAAGAACTCCATGACCTTGTCGATGACGTTGGTGATCGGCAGGCCGAGCGCGGTGGACAGCTCCGCCATGGTCATCTGCCCGCGCAGGTACAGCGTCTTCAGGGCAAGGTCGGCGATGAACGAGAGCGTCAATCCGGTCTGTTCGATGGACTGCGGCTCCGGGGGAAGCGTGATCTCGGGGACCGCGGACGAGCCGGGCGTGCCCGTGAGCGGCATGGTCGGAGCCGGACGGGTCTGCGGCTGGTACACGTTCGTCACTTCCCTCATCCCACGGTGGCTAACGCTTTGACTCAGTCAGCATAGCCTCGAAGCCTTCTTCATCTACGACCTTGACACCGAGTTGCTTGGCCTTTTCGAGCTTCGTTCCCGAGCCCGGACCCGCGACGAGCAGATCAGTCTTCGCGCTGACGGAGCCGCTCGGCTTCGCACCGAGCGAGCGCACCAATGCTTCCGCGTCTTCGCGGCTGCGACGCTCGAGCGTCCCGGTGAACACGATCGTCATTCCCGCGAGCGGTCCCGCCTTGATCTCGGCGCGCGGCGCCGGAAGTACTGGTACCACGCCCGCATTCACGAGCTTGTCCATCAATGCGATCTCCGACTCGTCGGCGACGAAGCCGCGGATCGCATCGGCGACCTTCGCTCCGACGCCGGAGATCGCCTGCAGGTCCTCCGCGCTCGCGGTGCGCAACACATCGAAGACCTGCGCGAGCGTCGCGCCCGCGGGCACCGTTGCCGCGATCCAGTGCGCGAGATCCTCCGACGTCGACCAGCCGACCTGCGGGATCCCGAGCGCGTTGATGATGCGCGCGAGCGGCCGCTGCTTCGCTCCCTGGATGCGCTCGTAGATGTTCGTCGCGCTCTTCTCCGCGAAGCGGTCGAGCGCGAGCAGCTGCTCCTTGGTGAGGAAGAAGATGTCGGCCGGATCTGTGACATGGCCGCGCGACTGGAGCTGCTCCACGAGGGCCCAGCCCACGCCTTCGATGTCGAAGCCGCCGCGCGACACGAAGTGGCCGATGCGCTGCCCGGTCTTCGCGGGGCAGGCCGGATTCGCGCAGCGGTACGCGACCTCGTCCTCGCGATGCTCCACCGCGCCGTCGCAGACGGGGCAGCGACTCGGCATCTCGAATTCGGGACCGCGCTTCGGCGCGCGCTTGCCTTTCGCGACGACCGGCGGGTCGACGCGCACGACCTCAGGGATCACATCGCCAGCGCGCTGGATGATCACGCGGTCCCCGACGCGCACAGCGAGGCGACGCACCTCATCGAGGTTGTGCAGCGTCGCACGACGGACCGTCGTGCCACCGACCAGGACAGGGGCCAGCCATGCGACCGGCGTGAGCACCCCGGTGCGACCGACGTACACCTTGATGTCCTCGACCGTGGTCGTCGCCTGCTCCGCCGGGAACTTGTAGGCGATGGCCCATCGCGGATTGCGCGAGACGAACCCGAGCGTCTCCTGGTCGGCGACTCGATCCACCTTGACGACGATCCCGTCCGTGCCGTAGTCGAGCTCCTGCCGCTTCGTCCCCCACTCCGCGATGAAGGCGAGCACTTCGTCGATATCGGCCGCACGCCGGACGTTCGGATTGGTGCGGAGACCGAGCTCGCGCAGCCGCGCCAGGAGGGCGTGCTGCGAGTCGACCTCCAGGCCCGCCGCGCTGTAGACCCACATCGCGAGGTTGCGTTTCGATGTCGCCGCCGGGTCGAGCTGCCGGACAGCGCCCGCGGCCGCGTTCCGCGGATTCGCGAACGGCGGCTCCTCGCGCTCGACCCGTTCCCTGTTCGTCGCTTCGAACGCCGCCGTCGGCAAATAGACCTCGCCACGAGCGTCGACGCGACCCGAGATCTTCTCTCGGAGGATCAGTGGGATGGATTTGATCGTCCGCAGGTTCGCGGTGACATCCTCCCCGACCGATCCGTCGCCGCGGGTCGCACCCTGCGTGAACCGGCCGTCAACGTAGGTGAGGTTGATCGCGAGGCCGTCGATCTTGAGCTCGCATACGTACCCGACGTCTTCGCGCCCAAGCGCTTTTCGGACTCGCTGATCGAACGCGCGGACCTCGCTCTCGTCGAACGCGTTTCCCAGGCTCAGCATCGGATGCGCGTGCTCGACCGGCGCGAAGCGGTTCGAGGGCGGCGCGCCGACGCGCTGGGTCGGCGAGTCCGGCGTCACGAGCTCCGGGTGCTTCGCCTCGAGGTCCTGGAGCTCGCGCATGAGCGCGTCGTACGCGAAATCGTCGATCGAAGGCGTGTCGAGGATGTGGTACTCATAGTTGGCCTTCTCGATCTGCTCGCGCAGCTGGGCGATGCGTTTCAGGGCTGGCGGGGTGGGCATCACGCTGATTCTCCCAAAGGAAGTCGTACCACGCGTGTACGACTTAGGCCTGCGTTCTATGACCGAACAGTCACGACGAGAGGACCAGCCCTGGCTAGCGTCAGCTCATGCGCAGCACGCTCGTACTCATCGTCGTCATCGGGTGCCTCACTGTGTGCGGATCCCCAGCATCGGACCGCGGCGCGGCGCCGACGCTTCGATCGTCGCCGCAGCCCGTCGTGCGTCGGGCCTCCGGGGACCCGGTGCGCATGTCCACCTTGGCGTTCGCAGACTCCAGAAACGGATGGCTGCTGGGACTGTTCGGGCACCCCGGAACCCTTCAACGCACGTCCGACGGAGGCGAGACCTGGTCCACCGTGGGCTATCCGACCGGCGGGCACCTGGAGAAGGTGGGATTTGTTGACGCTCAGCACGGCTTCGCCGAGGGCTGGATGGTCGCGGACCCGCCGGGATGCCACGGCGGACTTGCGACATCGCCGAGGTGCCGGTCTGCGATCTATCGCACAGACGACGGCGGCAGTACGTGGTCGCTCATGACCGTCCGGCCGAGCATCGGCGCCTTGTCGATCATCGATTCGCACCTGCTGTTCGCGATCGGAGTGGCGCCGGAGTGCGGCAACGGCTATCCCGATACCTGCGGCGGTGACGTCCTGCGCAGTGACGACGCTGGTGCGAGCTGGCGGGTCATCTGGCGCAGTCCGACACAGCTCTGGGCTCTGCAGTTCGCGAACGCCGAGATCGGATATGCGGTCCGGCTCGCGGGCAATGGACTGGTGGGGAAGGCGCAGATCATGCGCACGTCCGACGGAGGCGCGACATGGAACGCCGTGCTCGAGCTCGAACACGCGCGGATCCCCGGTCTCGAGGTGAGCCACGGTCGGGTATGGATCATTTCCCTACCTGACGGCGGGTGCTCGATGGGCGGCTGCTTTGGGTACGTCTTGCTGCGCTCCGATGATGGACGCTCCTGGGGACGGACGACAGACGATCCGGAGTGGTATGTCCATCCGGCGCCCGAGCGGCCCAGCTTCGTAGGCGGGGCGGCATTCGCGGACGCCAACAGCGGTTGGATGTCCGCCGGCGCCGGCGCGGGCGTGAGCAGCGCCGGGGTGCTGCACACCGTGGACGGCGGGGCCACCTGGCGGCGCTGGACCGTTCCACCCGACCTATGGAATGTGGGTGCGCTCGCGCCCATCGACGCGCAAACGGCGGTCATCATCGCGACGCAGCTGCATGTCCAACACGTCTACCTGATGAAGACCGTCGACGGAGGGGCGACCTGGCGGCGCCTGTCATTCGATCCGTGAGGGCGGCGTACCGGTCAAGGATGGGATCCACCGTGGCGTTGGCGGCCGCCGCGTTCTTCCTGTCAGCCTGCGCGCCACAGGCCGTCGCGCCAAGCGCGAGCACCGTCCCGTCGACGGCGGCGTCCGTGCAGCCGGCCGCGACCACGTCTGCAGCAGCGACGCCGAACCCATCACGTACGCCGAGCCCAGCACCACCGCCCGCAGGGGGCGCGCCGCAGGCGGTCCGGTTCATCGATGCGAAGCGCGGCTGGGTCGGAGCGCAGGATGGGATCCTCGCGACCGCAGATGGCGGAGCGACCTGGGAACGACAGCTGATCGGCGCATCGATCCGCAAGATCTGGGCATATGACGAGACGCGGGCGTGGGCGCTCGCCGACGACAAGACGGTCTATCGGACGCGGGACGGCGTGCACTGGACCGCGATCCCACCGACGAACCCGCCGATCGCGGAGATCGACGCGTTCAGCCCGGACCTTCTCTGGGCGATCGGCATCGGTCCCGTGTCCGGGCCAGTCCCCGCGCCGCAGGTCGGCACTGTCCTCGTCTCGACTGACGGCGGCTTCATCTGGCGCCCGGTCGGGACGCACACGATGTGGTCGGTGTGCTTCGACACCACGACCGATGGGGTCGGCGCGGAGGGCAAGCGGCTCTTCCGTACGACCGACGCCGGACGAACATGGACGCCGATCGCGCAGCTGCCGATCAACGACGACGGCCCTTATTGGTATCCGACGCTGACCTGCCCGAACGGCACGAACTTCCGGGTGCAGGTCACCGAGCCGAACGCGGCCGCGGGGCATGCCCCCTACCTCGTATTCCGGACGACTGACGGCGGCCGGTCGTGGGTGCTCGAGTTCCGCGAGGGCTACACACTCGGAACGACGACGCCGCCGAATACGCCGCAGCTCGGGAGCTTCCCGTCGATCATGGCCTCGAGCCTGGCCGGCGGCCGGACGTGGTTCATCACCTGCACTCCCCCCGCGAACGCGCAAGAGTTCCTGTTCCTCGGCCCGACCGGAGATGTGCTCTCGCGAGGTCCCGTGCCGATCTCCGGCTGCGCGTCCGACGGGCAGGTCGTCGACCAGGCCCACGTCGTCGCCGTGGTGGGATCGACGAACTCGGTCATCGCCACCGACGACGCCGGGAAGACGTGGCGCGCGATCTACAAGGGTCGTCCTCGGGTCTAGCTCTTCGTCAGTCCGGCGAAGCTGGCCATGAGCTTCTTCACGCCTTTGCCGGCGAACGCGACGATCACCTCTTCATCGTCAGGCCGCGGCGCGCTCGACACGACGATCCCCGCGCCGAACGCCGGATGCACCACGTGGTCGCCCGCGCGGAAATTCGTTTCGCCGCCCGCTGCGGGGCGCGCCGCTCGATTCACCTGGGCCGGTGTCGGCTCGCGGCCACCGCCGCCCCACGTTGGCGGGAGATCGGCCAGCGCCGCGGCGTGCCGCTGCGCGCGGCGCTCCTCGTACCGCTCGCGCCCGCGCGCCCAGTCGAGCTCCTCCCACTGGTCACGCTCCTGGGTCTCGATCTCGCCACGGAGCTCGATACCCTCCGGGAGCTCCCGCAGGAACCGTGATGGCGGGTTCTCGTTGGTGCGGCCGAAGAGCTGCCGGCGCCGCGCAAAGGTGAGGTAGCACCGGTTCATGGCTCGGGTGATCGCGACGTAGCACAGGCGGCGCTCCTCCTCGAGCTGGCGCTCGTCCTCGAGCGAGCGGCTGTGCGGGAACACGCCCTCCTCCATCCCGGTGACGAACACGATCGGGAACTCGAGCCCCTTGACCGCGTGCATCGTGATGAGGGTGGCCGCGGGCTTGGCCTCGGCGAACTCGTCGACGTCGGACACGAGTGCGACCTCCTCCATGAACGACGGAAGCTGCTCGTCGCGCGGCAGATTGACGTAGTCCTCGGCGATCGTGCGAAGCTCGAGTACGTTCGCGTAGCGCTCCTCGCCCTCCTCGGTCCCGTCCTTCAGGTACGCCCCGTATCCGGTGGCGCGGATGACCTCGTCCACCAGATCCGGCAAGGGTCGCACCGCAACCTCTTCGCGGATCCGCGCGAGCAGGCGTCCGAACGCGACCATGGCCGCGGCCTGGCGCTTGGGGATCTCCGGCGCATGTTCCGCGTCGAGCAGCGCATCGGCCACGGGAACCTGCCGTTCGCGCGCGAACGCGAGGAGCCCGGCTTGGCTCTTTGCCCCGATCCCCCGCGGCGGCGTGTTGAGCACCCGGCCGATGGCCACGCTGTCGACGGGGTTCCGGAGCAGCCGCAGGTACGCGAGCACGTCCTTCACCTCCCGCCGCGCGTAGAAGGACACGCCGCCGACCACCTGGTACGCGAGCCCGAAGCCCCGGAACACGTCCTCGATCGCCCGCGACTGCGCGTTCGTGCGATAGAGCACGGCGACGTCGCGAGCCGACCTGACGTCGCCTTCGCGACGAAGGCGCTCGATCTCGCGCGCGATCGTCTCGGCCTCGTGGTGCTGATCGTGCGCTTGCACGACGACCACCGGTTCGCCGCCGTTCCGCTCGGTCCAGAGCTTCTTCTCCTTCCGGGCGGCGTTGTTGCGGACGACGCTGTGCGCCGCGTCGAGGATGGTCTGGGTACTCCGGTAGTTCTGTTCGAGCTTGACGGTGGTCGCGTTGGGGTAGTCGCGCTCGAAGTCGAGGATGTTGCGCACGTCCGCGCCGCGCCACGAGAACACCGATTGGTCGTCGTCCCCGACGACGCACAGGTTCTGCTTCGCGCCGGCCAGGAATCGGAGAAGCACATACTGCGCCCGGTTCGTGTCCTGGTATTCGTCCACGAGGATGTGGTCGTACCGGTCCTGCCACTTCTCGAGCGCCCGGTCGCTCGTCTCGAACAGCCGGCACGGCAGGACGAGGAGGTCGTCGAAATCGACGGCGTTGTTCTCCTTGAGCAGCGCCTCGTACCGCCGCCACACGGTGGCCGCGAGCCGCTCGAGGTGGCCGCGGGCTTCGTTCGCGAGGTCCGCCGGGCCCCGCAGCTCGTTCTTCGCACTGGAGATCACGTTGCCGATCGCGCCCGGGGAGAAGAGGCGCTCGGACACACCGGTGTCCGCCATCGCCTGGCGGAGGAGGGCCCGCTGATCGGCCACGTCGTAGATCGCAAAGCCCCGGTCGATGCCGACCTCCGGGCCGTCCCGGCGCAGGAGCCGGGCGCAGAACGCGTGGAAGGTCCCGGCCGTGAGGTCCGCGAGCGCCGGCTCCCCGAGGAGCTTTTGGAGGCGCCCGCGCATCTCCTTGGCGGCCTTGTTGGTGAACGTGACCGCCAGGATCTTCCGCGCCGGGACGTGCAGGTCCCGCACGAGGTAGGCGATCCGATGCGTGAGGACCCGCGTCTTGCCGGAGCCGGCACCGGCCAGGATGAGCAGCGGACCGCCCGGGTGCGTCACCGCCGTGCGCTGCTCGGGATTGAGGACGTCGAGGATCGGGTCCGCGCTCATCGCTCGATGGTAGGTATCGCGGTCTCGATGACGGAATCAACATGACGTGGACGGACGGTGGAGAAAGTCCGGCACCTCGTGGACAACATCGCGCCGCGGACCATCGAGTTCGTGGATAAACCCGTTGTTGGCTTGGCGTCTCGGCGGCTATGTTTCACCGCGACCCGAGGGGTCTGCCAAGAGGAACAGTCCCGAGATTCCATCAACGGAACTGGACCTCAGGAGCGCAACCGGAGATAGCATCAAAGGCGGTCCGAGAGGATATCGAGGATCGGCTCCACGGCCAGGCTGCAGTTCTTCGAAGCTGCGGCTGGGCACGGAGGCAGGTCGCTCGGGTCGCTTCTTTCCCCAGCATCCACAGCCGTCCGCCCTGCGTACAGTTTTTGGATGGCTGACCTGATCCCGGCCGACGACGTGCTCATGGCGGCGCTCGCGGAGCACGACCTGTCCGGTCTGGCCGGCCTCTACGACCGCTATGGCCGCTTGGCGTACGCCCTCGCGTACCGGATCCTCGGCGAGAGCGAGGCCGCGGAGGACGTCGTCCAGGACGCCTTCATCTCCGCCTGGCGCGGCGCCGGCAGCTACCGGCGCGACCGGGGCAACCCCCGCGGCTGGCTCCTCTCGATCGTCCACCACCGCGCCGTCGACGTCCTGCGGCGCAAGACGGCGTTCCGCCCCGCGCCCCTCGAAGTCGCGGAGCAGCGTGCGGCCGACGAGGACACGGCCGCGATGGCCGAGCGCAACGTCGAGCAGCAGACGGTCCGCCTCGCGCTCCAGACCCTCCCGGACGCGCAACGCCGGACGATCGAGCTCGCGTACTTCGGGGGGTATACCCACGTCGAGCTCGCGGAGCTGATGGGCGTGCCGCTCGGCACGGTGAAGGGGCGCATGCGGATCGGCCTCCAGAAGATGCGGCGCGCGCTCGAAGGGACCCGGGCGTGACCGAGCACGTCACCGACGACCTCGAGCTCTACGCCCTCGGCGCGCTCCGGCCGGGCGAAGCCGATCGCACGACGGCCCACCTGGCCGCGTGCGCGATGTGCCGCGAGGCGCTCGCGGAGATCGCCAGCGTGGTGAGCGCGCTTCCGGACATGGTCCTGCTCCGCGAGCCGCCCGCCCGGCTGAAGGAGCGGATCCTGTCAGCCGCTGCGGCCGACGCGCCGGCCGGGCGGGCCGCTCTGCCCGATCGCCGGACCGCACGGAACTTCCGTCCGCCTCGCGGCTCGCTCATGCTTGGGGCGCTCGCCGCCGCGGCGCTCCTCTTCCTGGTGTTGGACCTGAATTCACTGCGAGAGCTCCGTACGGCCGAGGCCGAGCGCGCGCAGTACGCCCTCATCGCGGAGAAGGTGTCGCACGGCGGCAGGAGCTGGTACATGGTCGGACTCGACCAGTGGCAGGGCTCCGGCGGCACGCTCATCGCGCCCGGCAAGCCGGACCTCAGCCCGTTCGTCGTCTTCCACGACCTGCGGCCGCTGACCGGCGGGGCGATGTACGCCGTGTGGCTCGTCGACGCAGATGGCCATTGGGTCCGCGGCGCGAACTTCACGCCCGACGGGCACACCGTCCAGAGCGTGGACCTGACGGTGCCGGTCGACAGCTTCGCGCAATGCGCGGTGACGATCGAGATGTCCGGTGAGGGCAAGCGCACCGGTCCGCTCGTCATGCAGTCCCGGATCGCTCCGCCGGGGCAATAGAAAAGGCCGGTCTTTCGACCGGCCCTTTCAAGAACTGCGGGGTCTGGGCTGGAACTAGTAGTCCATCCCGCCGCCACCGGGCATCGACGGAGCCTTGTCCTTCTCAGGAAGGTCCGTGATGAGGGCCTCGGTGGTGAGGATCATCGCCGCGACGGAAGCGCCGTTCTCCAGTGCGGAGCGCGTGACCTTCGCGGGGTCGATGATGCCGGTCTTCACGAGATCGACGATCTCGTTCTTGATCACGTCGTAGCCCCAGGTGCCGGACTTCGACTCAGCCTGCTTGCGACGGACGCCTTCGAGCATGACGCCGCCGTCCTGGCCGGCGTTCGCCACGAGCTGGCGGAAGGGCTCTTCGAGCGCGCGGCGGAGGATGTTCACGCCCGTGAGCTCGTCACCCTCAGCCTTGACCGTGTCGAGCGCCTTGACGGCGTTCAGGAGCGCGACCTCACCGCCCGGAAGGATGCCTTCCTCGACGGCCGCACGGGCCGCGGAGAGTGCGTCCTCGACGCGGTGCTTCTTCTCTTTCAGCTCGATCTCGGTCGCGGCACCCACGCGGATGATCGCGACGCCGCCGGCGAGCTTCGCGAGACGCTCGTTGAGCTTCTCCTTGTCGAAGTCGCTGGTGGTCTCTTCGATGAGAGCCTTGATCTGCTTCACGCGGGCGAGGATCCCCTCCTGCGAGCCGTGGCCCTCGACGAACGTGGTCTCGTCCTTGTTGGAGGTGACGCGACGGGTCCGGCCGAGGTCGGCGACGGTGGTCGAGTCGAGCTTGCGACCGACCTCCTCGCTGATGACCTTGCCGCCGGTGAGGATCGCGATGTCCTCGAGCATCGCCTTGCGACGATCACCGAAGCCCGGGGCCTTCACGCCCAGGACGTTGATCGTGCCGCGCAGCTTGTTCACGACGAGCGTGGCGAGAGCCTCGCCGTCGATGTCTTCGGCGACGATGACGAGGTTCTTGCTGACCTGCACGAGCTTCTCGAGCACCGGCAGGATGTCGGTGATCGCGGAGATCTTCTTGTCGGTGATGAGGATGTAGGCGTCCTCGATGACCGCTTCCATGCGGTCGGCGTGCGTGACGAAGTACGCGGAGATGTACCCGCGGTCGATCTGCATCCCCTCGACGTATTCCTTCTCGAACTCGAGACCCTTCGACTCCTCGACGGTGATGACGCCATCGCGGCCCACCTTGTCGTGGACCTCGGCGATGAGCTCGCCGATCTCCGCGTCCGCGGCGGAGATCCCAGCGATGTGGGCGATCTCCTCCTTGCCCTTGACCTCGACGGCCTGGGACTTGAGCTCGGCGACGACGGCGTCGACGCCCTTCTCGAGGCCGCGCTTCAGGAGCATCGGGTTCGCGCCCGCTGCGATGTTCTTGAGACCTTCGGTCACGATCGCCTGCGCGATTACGACTGAGGTCGTGGTGCCGTCACCGGCGATGTCGTTCGTCTTGGTCGCGGCTTCCTTGAGAAGCTGCGCGCCCATGTTCTCGAACGGGTCCTCGAGCTCGATCTCTCGCGCGACGGTGACGCCATCGTGGGTCACGGTCGGCGCGCCGAACTTCTTGTCAACGGCGACGTTGCGGCCCTTCGGGCCGAGGGTGGTCTTCACGGCGTTCGCCATCTTGTCGACGCCGGACTTGAGCGAGGCTCGCGCGTCTTGGGTGAACTGAAGCTGCTTAGCCATGTTTCCTTCTTCCTCCGCTTACGACTCGATGATGGCGAGCACGTCGTCCTGTGACAGGACAAGGAGCTCGTCGTCGTCGAGCTTGAATTCGGTGCCGGCGTACTTCTGGTAGAGGACCCGGTCACCGATCTTCAGGATCATCTCGGTCTTGTTCCCGTTCTTGTCCATACCGCCGGGCCCGACCGCGAGGACCTTGCCCTCCATGGGCTTCTCCTTGGCCGTGTCCGGGAGCACGAGACCGCTCTTCGTCATCTCCTCGCGCTCGAGCGCTTTGACGACGACGCGGGACCCGAGCGGCTTGAGCTTGAGCTTGGTCGTGGGCTTCTCTGCGACTGCTGCTGGCATGTAGCTCCTCCGTACCTTGTGCGCGTTTTGGCCAGGCAAATGCCGGGTTTTGGCTTCGCGAACGGACTTAGCACTCCCCTGGCGCGACTGCTAACAGACTACTTTCGGGCCGGTGGGGCTGTCAAGCGATCGGGCGGGCGAGCGAGCCATCGGCCGCGTTCCCTATGGTTGCGGCGTGCAGATCGACCGCCTGGAGACCTGGGTCCTCGAGGCCGACGGTCCCACGATCGAGTTCGGCGCCGGCAGCTACTCCACGTTCAAGGCGATGGTCGTCGCGGTGACGACCGACGATGGCATCACCGGCTGGGGCGAGTGCATCGCCCGGCGCGCGCCGAAGGTCCTCGACACCGTCGTGCGCGAGCTCCTGTGGCCGGTCGTGAAGGGCCGCGACCCGCACGACGTCGAGGGGCTCTGGGACGAGCAGTTCGCGCTGCTACGGCCGTGGGGTCACTACCGCGGCTTCGTGCAGGAAGGCATGAGCGGCCTCGACCAAGCGCTCTGGGACATCCTGGCCCAGGCCCAGGGCATCCCGCTCTACAAGGCCCTCGGCGGCGCGGGCCGGACCTCAGTGCCCGTCTACGGGTCGAAGGTCTATACCGCCGATCCGGCCGCGATGGCGAAGCAGGCAAAGCAGAAGGTCGACGGGGGACACACCGCCATCAAGATCCAGCTCGGCCGCAACGCCGCGCGCGACGGCTACCGCGGCGACATCGCCGTCACGAAGGCCATCCGCGAGGCCGTCGGCCCGAACGTGGACATCGG